>NZ_JBFPEZ010000042.1:0-49527 GCF_040838225.1 Xenorhabdus sp. SGI246 | reverse complement strand
CGTGAAAACTACGTTTAGCGGGTGATCTAACCATTCAATACATGACCACCTCTTTAAAGTAAAAAGTATCTATTCATATAAAAAAACCTCTCCATATTTTATTCTGGTCTAATAAGAATACTTACTAGATGACAGATGGATTTTTTTTTGCTAAATAACAGCACGCAATCTAATAAGGTTAGAGGTCCAAAATTGCCTACTCATTTATAAGTATTTTATATATCATCATACACCTTAGAAAAAACAATCTGTGGTTTTCAGCATGCTATTTTTTTCACTACAAACAAAAACAACCAAAATGAAATTACTGAAAACCGCCAACAAATTTAAACCAAGTAAAAACAAAGTTATTTATATGTGAAATTATTTAAATAATAATATTTATGAGACTTACATATTTTGAAGATAAATGCTGAAGAGAACAGTTTTCTAGATATCTAGAAAAAACTCGCATGCTTCCTTTTATATCAAAACATAAGTGTAGGTAAATTTCCCTGGTAATGCCCTAACGGACGCTATATTTTTTTAATAATATCAAATAGATAGGAACATAAAGTATTACGGAACGGTGAATTTCTCGCTCTTCTGTCCCTTTAGTTAAATATAAGCGTTTTTGATATAAACTTAAACAGGTGAAAAACACTCTTGAAGTAAGGTTTAAAAAATGATAGCAGCTAAATTAGGACATTGATTTCGTCATGAAATAATAAAATAAATAACTTTATGAATGAAAAATATATAAGGATATTTAAAATGTCTAACGATGTGGCACATATATGAATTTATCTTTTAAAGATGATGGTTCCTATTTGAAGGGATTGATAGCCATGATGGAACATCTTAGTGAACCTTGGGGTATTAAAGATTTGAATTCACGCCATGTCTATATGAACAAGGCGGCTTATCTATATACTAATACCCCTCTACAATTTGATATAGAAGGAAAGTTTGATAACGAATTCCCTGCTGATTGGGCTGAACTAGCCGGGGATCTCACTGAGCATGATAAAAGAACGGAAGAAGCACAAGATAGAGTTTCTGTCATAGAAACTCATTATTGGTTCGGCAGAAACTGTTTAACACCTTTTATCAGTGAAAAATTTCCTGTGTATAACGATGATAAAAAGTGTATTTGGATAGTTTGGAATGCCAAGCCACTTAATACATTGTCTCCATTACAATATATCAACCAAAAAAAACCTAGCATCCTGACAACCGAAATCAACACAAACCTTTTTACCAAGGCTGAGCTCGATATCATTTTTTTCATGCTGCATAGATTTTCAAATAAGGAAATAGCCAAGATCTACAATGTTAGCCATAAAACGATAGAAAACCGAATATACAACATCTACCAAAAAGCTAATGTCCATTCTCTCCAACAGTTTGAAGAGTTTTGTAAACATTTACATCTAGACAACTACATCCCTGAACGCCTAGTAACAAAAGGTATCCTTTTTATCTGAATTATATCGAAGAATAACTGAATATCATGATTAAAGTTGAAGACTACCCACTTAGCAGAATATCACAACAACAGCGTCTATCTCTGCTGAGCGTGGCTATCGTACATATGGGCATGTTAACAGCATTAGATCAGTTTATGCTTGGTGCTGTCCTCGGCAACTCCATGGCACTGACAGATGCATTTATTGTTATTTTTATCGGCAGCCTGCTCTTTGGTATTATTACTTTTGGGCTTGGCTTTGCAGGTATGCGAGAGGGGCTATCCGGCAGTTTACTGGCGCGGTGGTGTGGTTTTGGTCGAATAGGTTCGGTATTAATTGGCCTCGTTATTGCTGTCAGTCTATTAGGCTGGTTTGGTATCCAAAATGCTATTTTTGCTAAATCTCTTAACTTTGCTTCCGGGAGTAAACTCGGATTTGGTTTTTCTGCGGCAATATCCGGCACATTATTAACGACATTAGTCGCTTTTGGTTTTAGGGCATTACGCTTTACTGCCAGAATTGCTGTACCCATGTTTATTCTTCTGGTTGCCTATATCTCCACCAGCGTATTATCAGGCGATTCAGGCCAATGTTGGTATGGGCTTTTAAAACTGCCTCATTCAGGTGAAACTCTGACTATCAGTGCAGGTATTACGATAGTTGTTGGGGGGGCAATTGTTGCCAGTCTGATGACTCCAGATCTGACACGCTATACTAAATCAGGAAAACATGTTCTTGGGATCACTTTGCTGACAATTATTGCTGGTGAATTTGTCATTAATGGGCTGGCAATTTTAATCGCGAAAACATTAAGTACTGCTGATGTCGTTACCATTATGTCACAAGCCACAGGTGGTGCAGGTTTATTCGTTGTTGTATGTTCAACATTAAGAGTGAATGATCTGAACTTATACTCTTCATCATTGGGAATTATTAATGCTGTCGAAGGTATCACCGGTAAAAAATTACGCTATCCTCCAACAACAATCATAATTGGAATATTGGGAACTTTATTTTCTATTTTCGGTATCTTAGACCGGTTTGTAGATTTTCTTACTGTACTTGGTGTTGTTTTCCCACCGATATTGGGAGTAATGTTAGTTGATTATTACATTTTGCGCTCTTATCGCAACGTATTAGATGAAAGTAAGCAGAAAGGTAATCTTCCAGACGAAACTCCGACTATCGGCTGGGCAGCAATATTCGCCAGTATTGTCGGTAGTGTTATTGGATTAACTATTGAATGGGGAGTGCCAACAATTAATTCATTATTGATGGCAAGTATAGTTTATTGGTTAATTAAATGTACCTTTAAACGCCTTCCATAATGATAATTCTTGATGTATTGCTCCCTATTTGGGGAGCAATAATCGAATACCCGCCCCTAACGGCTGGCATGCTTTTCAGCATAAGCTTCACCATTAACCCATTGATGGTCTGTTTCCCAAGTAAATAACCATTTACGCGTTGGCCCTGCCATCACATTCAGGTAGTAGCTGTCATACCCAGCAATAGTCGCTACTGGGTGGTACCCTTCCGGCACCATAACAACATCTTTGTTATATGCCGCCATTGTTTCATCCAGTGAGCGATCATCAGTATAAACACGCTGTAAACAAAAACCTTGTGGTGGATTTAATCGGTGATAATAAGTTTCTTCTAAGTAGGTTTCCTGTGGTTCATTATCGGTATCATGTTTATGGCTAGGGTAAGAGCTGGTACAGCCTTCATCAGTATAAACCTCAACCACCAATAAACTATCAGCAGGCTGATGAGCCGGCAGGATGTTATGGACATAACGACGGTTGTTACCGTTACCACGTTGTTCAGCACCGATATCCTGTGGTGTAATCAATCGGGTGGAATAATTCCCTTTACTTTTTGCCTGACAAACAGCCAATTCAAGATGAGTGTGAGCGACAATTTCCATTGTTTCATGCGGTGCAACATAAACAGCATAAGGTTTTTTACGCTCAAATGGACTCATACGATCACCAATCTGCTCGAATCTTTGTTTGGCAACAACCACAGTCGCTTTTCCTGCAACCAATACTAAACAAGTTTCATTTTCCGAAGACGCTAATGTTATTGACTCTCCCGCATTCAGTTCATAAACATCAAAATGAACATATCCCCAGTTCGCTATTTCTGGTGTGATATGTTGCGTCCGCTTGTGCTGATCAGGCTTATGATATTTTGATAGCAAATTAGACATGTGCTTACCTCAAGGTCATTTTTACTGTCAGCGTTTTAAATCAACCCTGTCTCTCTGGCGAAACGTGACAAATTGTTATACCCCAGTGTGGCGTACGTCAGTGGATGAGCAACAGCAGGATCCTGTTCTGCTTCAACAACCAGCCAACCATGATAGTCATTGGCTTTTAATACATTAAAAATATCCGGGTAATTCACACAACCATCACCAGGCACAGTAAAAACGCCACTTAATACTGAATTTAGGAAACTCATTTTTCGATTTTTGACATCTTTCAGCACATCCAGACGTATGTCTTTGCAATGTACGTGATTGATTCGTTTACTCCAACGTTTTACTACGGTTAGTGGATCATCTCCGGCAAAGGTTAAATGCCCGGTATCCAGTAATAGTCCCACGGCTTCCCCCGTGTTTTTCATCAAATTATCAATGTCCTCTGCACTTTCTATCACTGTGCCCATATGATGGTGATAGGCAATCTGAACACCTTGGGATTGAGTATAATGGGCAAATTCTGTCAACTTTTCTCCATACTCTTGCCAGCGTTCTGCCGGGAAAAGAGGCCTTAAATGCACCGGTTTATCCTGTTTACCATGTATGCAGTGGGTCACTTCTGCAAAGACCATCACCTTTGCACCCAGTTCACGTAGCAAGGTTAAATGTGGATGAACGGCCATAATTTCTTCTGCAACACTGTGCGTCAATAAATTCCCTGAATACCAACCAGACACCAATTGCAAATCATGGGAAGCCAGAATTGGCCCTAATATATGTGAATGGCGGGGAAATTTATTACCAAGTTCAAAACCCGCAAATCCTGCCTGACGCCCTTCTGCCAAACAAGTTTCCAACAGGGTTTCTGCGCCCAGAGAAGGCAGATCATCATTAGTCCATGTCAGAGGATTAATGCCAAGTTGAACAGCCATGATGGTTCTCCTGTAAGGTGAAAGTAAATCAGTGAGAGTAAGTTAAGCTCCAGCTTTTTTCTTCACTACCACGTTGACGCCAGTAACTAATCAGATTGTTATAATTTGTTTTTACTTGCAGGATGAGTGTTTGATCATCAATTTCACCAGCCAGCCATTTCAGGGATGGTTTAGCAAACAGCGTGCGCCCAACAGCAAAACCTTTGATAATAGATTTACCCGCCGCAGCGTTAAAACCTGCCTTTAATATCTCCTCAGAAACATCCAGACCAAGGAGCACAATTCCATGACAATGAGGATCTCGCTGAGTAATTAATTTTTCAATTTGATCCCAAGTCGTGGGCTGCATAGGGGGTAATTTCCACCAATCCGGCTTAATGCCGAGATTGTAAAAACGCTGGAGGGCGCGCAAGTAAAGCTCATCAGAATGCGTCATACCCGATGGTAAGATCACTTCCAATAATAATTCATGACCAGACTGGCAACAGGCTGCATAAATTTCCTGAACTGTTCTTTCCTGTTCCAAACGCAGAGAATGAGCATCCTCAGGATGGAAAAATACCAGGCATTTCACGATATGTTCCCTTGGCCAACGGATAAGCTGTGAACCAATATCACCATGCTCTAAGCGCAGTGGACGGGAACCCGGTAATTCAATCGGACGCCCAATCCATAGTCCTTTTCCAGTCGCTGCATTAAGAACATCCTGCCCGAAAGTGCTGTCACACAATATTCCGGTATGACCTTCCAGACTGGCTTCTGTACTCACTTCCTGACTGGCGCGGAATAACAATTTTTTTAATTGTGGAATGCGATCAAGATTGGCATTAACCTTACGGGCCATTTCTACAAACTGGATACGGTGATCAAATGCCATAACACACAACTCTTGCCACTGTTTATGACGACCACCAAGTTTATGACGGCCACTAATACGATGGAGATGGTTTAGATGAATGTCTAAATCAGGGCGATGAACTTCCGCAGAACGTACAAGGTAATTATCCAACTCAGTTTTATCTGGCATCGCTGGCGCGCAACCATGACGGGAAACCACTAATGCACCACAGGTATTCGCATACGTGCAGCTCTGCTCCCAACTTTCATTATTAAGGTATCCCCGTAGCAAGCCAGACATAAAGGCATCACCAGCCCCCAAGACGTTTAGTATGTCTACTTTAATTCCCTGTACTGTGATTCCTTCATCAAGAATATCAGGAATATTTTCGGTAAACACAGAACAGCCTAATGCCCCACGTTTGCAGACTAGTGTTGCTTTACTTCGCTCCCTGACACAACGCAAGGCGTCAATAGTATTTTTAGAGCCGCCTGCAATATGAAATTCCTCTTCAGTTCCTACAATCAGATCAAATTGAGAAAGCACTTTCTGTAATTGTAGTGTGACCTGCTCTGAAGCGATATAACGGGTTTCTCCGTCACCAAGTGATGTCAGTCCCCATAATACGGGGCGATAATCGATATCAAGTACCGTTTTTACCCCATTGCGACGGGCATATTGTAATGCTGTCAACACTGCATCTTGGGTTTGTGGATGGGAAAGATGTGTTCCCGTAATTGCCAGACAACGGGCGGATGCAATATAGTCTTCGCTGAAATCATCACGGGTAATAGCCATGTCAGCACAGTTATCACGGTAGAAAATCAGTGGGAAAGTTTCATTATCTTTAATACCGAGTAACACTAAAGCCGTGAGCCTCTCTTTATCTGCGATCAAATGGCTAGTATCACATCCCACTCTCTCCAGTTCTTCACGTAAGAAACGCCCCATATGTTCATCACCAACTCTGGCTAACATGGATGATTTTAATCCCTGAAGCGCAGTGCCGTAGGCTACATTCCCGGAAGAACCACCAAGGTATTTAGAGAAACTACTCATGTCTTCCAGACGGGCGCCTATTTGCTGGCCATATAGATCAACGGCAATACGCCCCATGCAGATAACATCAAACTTTTTATGTTGCTCCATCACTCTGCCTCTTAACAAGTATGCGTTTTGAAAACCAATTTTGCTAACTGCGAGATTTAATTAATTTCAGAAACGTTAACCCAACGTTTTTGGTCATGAGAGCGTACAATCGCATCTAAAATACGGGAGACTTTCCAACCTTCAGTAAAATCAGGCCAAATAGCCTGATCCTGAGCGATGCCATCAATCAAATCCCTGACTTCCACCGTCTTCTGGTCATTGAAACCAATGCCATGGCCGGCACCATTACAGAAAGGCGCGTAATCCGGATGTTCCGGCCCAACCAGAATCGTTTTGAACCCCTGACGACTTGCCGGTTCATCATGTCGATATAGTTTCAATTCAGCCATTCGTTCCTGAGTGAAGCTCAGAGTACCTTTAGTACCTGTCACGATATAACTCAGCCCCATTTTGCGGCCACAGGCAATACGGGAAGTTTCAATCAAGCCCATTGCTCCTGTATCGAAACGTACCATCGCATGTGCCTGATCTTCATTTTCAACGGGAACTAACACTGGAGAACCGGATTTTTCAGGGCGTGTTTTCACTACTGTTTCCAGATCACCACAAACAGTTATTATGTGCCCCACCAGATACTGCGCCATATTGATAATATGAGCGGCAAGATCACCAAGTGCTCCCAAACCAGCTTTATCTTTAAAGCAGTGCCAATGAATCGGACTCAAAGGATCTGCCATATAATCCTCATTATGTGTGCCGTAAAAGTGCACGATCTCACCGATTTCACCCTGCGAGATAATTTCTTTTGCTAACTGCGCTGTAGGGTTTTTCATATAGTTAAAACCTACCAACGTTTTCACTCCCGCATCTGTCGCTGCTACCATCATTTCTTTGGCATCCTGGGAGTTCAAAGCCAGCGGTTTTTCACAATAGATATGTTTGCCATGCTTGATGGCTTCTAATACCATTTCTTTATGCAAGAAATTAGGCGTACATATATCAACCACATCAACGTTTGGATCAGCAACCAGTTCCCGCCAATCTCCGGTTGAACGCAGAAAACCAAGTTCTTTTGCGTGAGTCTGAGCAAGTTCAGGGGTTATTCCTGCAATCATTTCACGTATCAGTTTCCCTTTTAGTGGAAATACTGTAGGCGCTTGTGCATAAGCGATAGCATGGGAACGTCCAATATAACCCGCGCCAATTAACCCAATCCGAATCTCTTTCATGTTATTTATTCTCCGATTCCATTATTCAGGTTTTTTTATGTCTTTTTTGTCTGGGTCTGGTTTTTTCTATGCACTTTTCCTGTGAATAGGGCATTTAAACAATGCCTTACTGATTTGATAAAAGACGTAACCCAAGATCCCGGCAGCAAACACATAGTAGAATGTCAGCACATATAGCGGCACGTTCTGTGCCAGAAAAACATACATTGATATTGCCGCCAGAGTAATCAACCATCCCATTGGTTTCACCATTGACCATGGTGTGATATCTACTTGTTTTGTATATACTTCTTGATAAGTTTCAGCAGGGAAGAAATAGCCAATCGTCAGCATGAAAATAACATTCAGTACAAACAGGATACCGACCAAATGGAAGAAATGGATATTGATGTGCAGGATAAAGTTACAGACAATATAAGCCGACATGCCAAACAACAGACCCAGTTTTGCAGCAATCGGAGGAACACGTTTTGTCATTAACCCGACAAGCACAACACTGAGAATCGGAGCGTTGAAAATCCCCTGTAATTGCTGGATCAGGTAAAACAAACCATCCGGTGCATTAGCAACAAGTGGCGCAATAATCATGGTTAGCAATGCCAGCCCAATGCCCAGATATTTACCCACTGCAACCGTCTGTGCTTCGCTGGCATTAGGATTAATTCGTTGTTTGTAAATATTGACAATAAACAGAGTAACGGAAGAGTTCAGCCCTCCACTGAATGTTGAGAATACAGCTCCGACAACAACCGCGGCAAAAAAGCCAACCAATATTTTAGGCAAAACTAATTGCACTAATGCAGGATAGGCATTATCCGGGTTATCTATTTGCCCATTGAAGATATGAAATGCGATAACGCCGGGTAAGATAATGATAGACGGGATAATAAGCTTCAACACAGCACATAACATCACCCCTTTTTGCCCCTCTGCCAGATCCTTTGCACCCAGTGATTTTTGTACGATAGATTGGTTAGTACACCAGAAAAACATGTTAGAAATGATCAATCCTGTGAACAAGGTTGAGAATGGAACAAGTGAATCTTCGCTACCAATGGAGTTAAATTTATCAGGATGTGCCTGATAAACGTCGGTCAGGCCTTTCCATGCACTGCCATCGCCTACGTACAATAAAGCGAAAATAGTAACAAGCCCACCACCGATAATTAATCCGATACCATTAAGGGTATCGGCAACTGCAATTGCTTTAATACCACCAAAAATAGCGTAAATAGCCCCAAGCCCGCCAACACCCCAGACCATAATCCATAATGCCGTAGTTTTATCGACCTGAAATATCTGAGAAACCTGAAATAAACTTTCCAGTGCGATAGCACCGGTATATAAGACAATAGGCAGTAACGAAATAACGTACATTGCCAGAAATAAAATTGAGGTAATCAGCAATGTGTTTTTATCAAATCGTCGCTCCAGATATTCAGGAATTGTTGAGATACCCAATTTTAAATATTTTGGCAAAAAATAAATGGCAAATAGCACAATAGTTAACGCAGCTATAACTTCCCATGCCATAACAATAAACCCTGTTCTGAACGCCAATCCATTCAAGCCAATCAGATGTTCTGTGGATAGGTTCATTAATAACATGGAACTGCCGATATAAACTCCGGTCAGAGAGCGCCCACCTAGAAAATACCCTTCAGTGGAATCAATTAAATGTTTGTTCCTTGTTTTATAATAAGCAATCCCAGCAACCAGCAGGGTAAAACCAACAAAAGAAAGAAAAGCTGACATATATTCCTCCCCCTGATTTGCTGCCAAAAGGCAACAATAGGCCGACAAGAAAACGGTTTTCCTGAAAAAATAATCTTTCTTATTTTTATAAAATTCTGTTGTTTATAATTTAATTTCCTTACCAGTCAGTAAGGATTCAAGTGCTTTATCAGCAAGGTACAATGCTTGTGCACCATCAAAACCCGTGGTTTCGGCAGTGGCCCTGCCTGCCATAACATCAACAAAATGGTCCCATTCCGCGATATACGCCTCATGGTAACGTTGCAGGAAAAAATGTTCAGGTTTGGCAGAAAGGCATCCATTTTCTCCCCAAAATTCCACGCTGTTTTCCTTAATGTTACCTGCCGTCAGCAAGCCTTTTTCACCATGTAACTCAAGGCGTTGGTCATAACCATACCCTGAACGACGGCTGTTGGAGATGGTTACCATAGTTCCTGAAGGAAACTTCATAACAACAAACGCAGTATCAATATCACCAGCCAGGCCAATGGCCGGATCGACCAAATTACTGCCTTGTGCATAAATAGCACAGGGTTCTTCACCGATAATAAAACGAGCCATGTCAAAATCATGAATGGTCATGTCCCTGAACATACCACCAGAAACCCGGATATATTCAGCAGGCGGAGGAGAAGGATCACGGGATGTGATAAGCAGAGATTCTGCTTTACCAATTTTGCCGGAATGGAATAAATTTTTCATTCGACGAAACTGAGGATCATATCGACGGTTGAAACCGACAAACAGAGGAACCTGAAACTGTTTGACTATAGCAAGGCACTGTTGAACCCGCTCAAGATCAAGGTGAACCGGTTTTTCACAGAAAATCTTTTTATTGTGTCGAGCCGCCAGTTCGATCAAATCAGCATGCGTATCTGTTGCTGATGCAATAAGAACACTATGCACATTGGGATCAGCCATCGCTTCTTCTGTCGTTTGTATTTTAGCCTGATATTTCTGTGCCAGTATTTCAGCATTTGTCTGATAAGGGTCAATCACAGAATAAAGGCAAGTTTCTCTATGATTGGCAATATTAGCCGCGTGAACTTGCCCAATCCTACCTGCGCCAAATAATGCAATATTGAACATAAATGCTCCTTGATACCTCGGTATCTGCTTTTGGGGTGGATAAAAATATATCAATTAAAATATTTATTTCAATTTTATCTTATTTGAAAATTTTATTTTTTAGAAGTGGTTAGCATTTTGTGATGAAAAAGCTGCAATTAGTGTTATACCTGTCACGAAAAAAGTGCTATTTCATTGGATGATCAATTTAAATTCACTTTAAAATCATAGAATAATATAAAAAAATCATTCCACTAAGGCATGGCTAAAAGAATACAGTGTGTTCAATAAACCGTGATCAACAAACTATGACAATGACGTGGTTGGATATGAAATGAAATTTCCATATCCAACATAGAATGGTTCGTTTTACCTCCAGACAGGAAGTATCAAACCATATTGCAGGGACTACATCGCAAGAAGATTAATATTGACGAGTATATTTCTCCACATACTGCCTGATATTTTCAGCCGCCGTTGTAACGGCAAGGCTGTCTGCAACCTGTGCTGTTCCTGTTCTCCACCATGCTTCATAATCATGGGTCATGGTTTTTGGCAGCACTTTAATATCGATTAAAGTTGCACGGGGTTGTGTTCTGGCATCCTGCAAAGCAGCAATCAGTTGCTGTTCGTTATGTACCCGGTAACTTTTGCAGCCATAACTTTCTGCGTTCTTAGCAAAATCTACCTGTACAAGTACACCATCTAATTGACCACTTTGTTGATTACGATAGCGATTTTCTGTCGCAAAACTCCCCATACCCTGACTCATTTGCAAGTTATTAATGCAACCAAAACCGGCATTATCGAACAACAACACGGTAATCTTGATGTTTTCCTGAATCGCTGTTTGTAACTCACTGTGTAACATCATATAAGATCCATCCCCAACCATTGCATAAACAGGTTGGTTCGGACAGGCAAGTTTTGCCCCTAGTGCTGCTGCTATTTCATACCCCATACAGGAATAACCGTATTCAAGGTGATAAGTATCAGGCTCTTTAGGCTGCCACAATCGCTGTAAATCTCCCGGCAAGGAACCCGCTGCGCCAACAATAATGGCATTAGGTTCCAGATGATGATCCATCAGGCCTAGTACCCGTGTCTGAGTCAGGTTAGTCTGCAATGTTTCACTGTATTCATTTAATTTATCATCCAGATGACCCGCAATTTCCGGTTTGTCCCCAACCTGATACTGTATGGAAAACAACCGTGATAGTTCTTGTTGCCAGGTTGCTTTTGCCTGCATAATTTCCTGCTGCCAGTCAGAACGCCATGCCGTTTTTACCAATGCCTGAATGATCGCATTCAGCCCTTCTCTGGCATCAGCAATAACTGCGACCGCATCCAGCTTACTGGCATCAAATTCTGCTACATTAATTGTAAGAAATTCAACTTGCGGATTTTGGAACAAAGACTTTGATGCGGTAGTAAAGTCAGTAAAACGTGTACCAACACCTATAATTAGATCAGCTTCTTTAGCCAGCAAATTTGCTGCCAGACAACCCGTTGTACCGATCCCACCACAATTCAAGGGATGTGTTGCGACAATAGCACTTTTACCTGCCTGTGTTTCAGCAAATGGAATATTGAAAGTTTCAACGAACTGACGGAAAGCCACATGAGCATCAGAATAACGGACTCCGCCCCCGCAAATCAGCAACGGTCTTTTCTTACGCTGGATAAGCTCTACGGCATCCTGAATACGGCGCAAAGTAGCAGGCCGGCGTTCAAGACGATGTACTCGTTTCTGGAAGAAGTAATCAGGGTAATTCCATACTTCCCCCTGCACATCCTGTGGTAAACAGATAGTCACTGCACCTGTATCTGCCGGATCAATTAATACTCGCATAGCGTGGATCATTGCACTCATCAATTGTTCAGGTCTGGAAATGCGATCCCAATAGCGCGAAACAGGACGAAAACAATCGTTAGTGCTGATGGTGCCGTCACCATACTGTTCAACCTGCTGTAAAACCGGATCAGGCTGACGACATGCAAAAGTATCTCCCGGTAACAATAGTAACGGGATACGGTTCGCAGTTGCTGTAGCGGCGGCTGTAACCATATTGGCCGCCCCCGGCCCAACAGAAGAGGTTACAGCAAAAATCTGTCGGCGTTTTTTCTGCTTGGCAAAACCGGTGGCAATATGCGCCATCCCCTGTTCATTACACCCCTGATAAACTCTGAGATGTCCCGGTTCTTGCTCTAACGCCTGCCCTAATCCCACGACATTACCATGACCAAATATGGTGAAGATGCCACAAATAAAGGGAAATTCTTCCCCGTCAACATTGATATATTGCTGATTGAGAAATTTGACCAGAGCTTGAGCCATTGTCATCTTTTGTGTATTTGTTGCCTGTGCATGCGTTATTGATGTATTCATAATATTACTCCATCGTTGGCATGATAAAGCTGCTGTCATGGTGCTCCAGACGCACACTGGCCGGCCAGCGACTGGTTACTGTTTTCATCCGAGTATAGAAACGTACACCATCATTACCATGCACATTCAGTGGACCGAAAATGGAGCGCTTCCAGCCTCCGAAACTATGAAATGCCATCGGCACAGGAATAGGTATATTGATGCCCACCATACCAGCCTGTACATCTTCGCTGAACTGACGGGCAGTTTCCCCATCACGGGTAAAGATAGCAGCACCATTACCGTATTCATGCTGATTAATCAATCTCAGGGCTGTTGCATAATCCTGTACGCGAACAATAGACAACACTGGCCCGAATATCTCTTCCTGATAGATTTTCATATCTGGCGTGACATAATCAAATAGGGTAGGCCCGACGAAATAGCCATTTTCATAATCAGGAACCTGATATTCACGCCCGTCCACCAGCAATTTCGCTCCCTGGGCTACACCACTGCCAATGTAATGACAAATTTTAGCCTTATGTTGCTCAGAGATAACTGGCCCCATGTCATTTTCCCTGCCTTCGGTGACTCCTGCACCGATAGCCATTTTATCAATTTGATTCTGAAGTCTTGCTACCAGCTCATCTGCAATTTCATCCCCAATCGCCAGAACAACAGACAATGCCATACAACGCTCTCCTGCTGCGCCAAAGGCTGCCCCGATAATGGCGTTCGCGGCCATCTCCATATCGGCATCCGGCATAAGAATGCAATGGTTTTTCGCGCCCCCCAATGCCTGACAACGCTTGCCATGTGCGGATGCCGTGGCATAAACATATTCTGCAATCGGTGTAGAACCAACAAAACTCACCGCTTTAACATGAGGATCAGTCAGCAATACATCAACGGCTTCCTTATCTCCTTGTACAACATTAAATACCCCATCCGGCAAACCAGCCTGCTGCAATAATTTAGCCAGTTCGATTGAGAGAGAAGGATCTTTTTCAGAAGGTTTCAGGACAAAAGTATTTCCCGTCGCTAATGCAATCGGGAACATCCACATTGAAACCATTGCCGGAAAATTAAATGGAGTAATTCCTGCACAAACGCCCAGTGGTTGCATCAGGGAATGGCTATCAACGCCTGTGCCCACGTTGGCAGAATGTTCTCCTTTCTGTAAGTGAGGAATACCACAGGCAAATTCGACAACCTCAAGGCCACGAGTCAATTCCCCCACAGCATCAGAATAGATTTTTCCATGTTCTTCAGAAATCAAACAAGCTAGCCAATCCTGATTTTCTTCAAGTAATGACTTAAATTTGAACATGATCCTGGCTCTTTTCAATGGTGGGGTTTTAGACCATTCCTTAAAGGCCTGGTGAGCAGAACCAATAGCTGATTGAGTCTCTTGGACTGTGCTCATGGCAACTTGACGAATTGACTGTCCTGTCGCCGGGTTAGACACAAATGAAATACGATCACTTTGACTACCAATGAGTTGCCCGCCAATAAAATTTTTAATCTGTTCCATTCTGAGCCTCTCTCAATACAATTATAAGGTTAACCATTTAAGATGAGTTGAATCATTATGAATTGAATCACGATGCTACAGATATATGAAATATATATTTCATTTTCAATCTGAATTGGAATACCATTTTATTAATGTGATCAACACGCTATTTTTGTGCAATTACATTCATTAGACAGTGGCAACTTGCGAACATCTTCGCCTGCATTTAACAGGCTTGCCTGCGATGAATGAATTATCCATTTCATTACAATTTCTTAGGGAGGCATTATGTCTGCTGCGTCGAATCTGCATGAACTGCAAGAACAAGTCCGCTCGCGTTATGATGAGTTAAGTAAACGGTTACAGCAAGTTGCACGGTACGTTTTAGATAATACCAATAGCGTAGCTTTTGATACTGTTGCAGTTATCGCAAAAGAGGCCAATGTTCCACCTTCTACGCTTATTCGCTTTGCCAATGCTTTTGATTTCAGCGGGTTCAATGAAATGAAACAATTATTTCGTATGAATTTGGTAGAAGAAACAGCCAGTTATACAGACAGGGCACGCCTGTTCAAGGCATTGGATGGCAATAAGCAGAAACCGGAAGATCCACAACATATTTTACAGGAATTTGCCCATTCTAACGCACAAGCCATTCAACAACTTGCCGCCCGCACTCCTGTGGAGGATTTAAATAAAGCAGTAGATTTATTGGCTAATGCTCACAATATTTACATTATCGGGTTACGCCGCTCTTTCAGCGTCGCATCATACTTTACTTATGCTCTGAGTCATTTGGAGTGCCGTCCCTTGTTGGTGGATGGCTTGGGTGGAATGTTTCGCGAACAGATGAACATGATCGGTGCTGGTGATGTTGTGGTATCCATCAGTTTTACACCGTATGCCGAAGAAACGGTAATGGTCAGTGAAAAAGCAGCACAGGCAGGAGCAAAGCAGATTGTGATTACTGACAGCCAGATCAGCCCACTGGCAAGTTTCAGTGACATTTGCTTTGTGGTGAAAGAGGCAAAAGTCGATGCGTTCCGTTCTCAATCAGCCACGCTATGTCTGATGCAATCATTAGCCGTTGCTTTAGCTTACAAGAAAGAAAATGCAGGATAAGTGATTTCTTTCAAGTTGCCGCTTTATTGGTGGCAACTTGAAAGACGAAGGATATAGAGTACTACTATTATTATTTTGTATTCATTTAATTAGTTTTCAGCTACTTCCAAATTGAATGCTATGTGAATATATTGATATAAGTTAGCATTCTTCGCATTCAGAAATAAATACACTTTGTGATAATAATAACTGATTTTAATAATAACCCTATTATTCATTCTCTGATCAGGAGCACTCCATGCCGGCAGCTATTTGGGTTCTAGCTTTAGCAACATTTGGGATCGCCACGACTGAATTTATTATCGCGGGTTTGCTTCCGGAAATTGCCATTGACTTTAGTATATCAATACCCACAGCAGGATATATGGTCACCAGTTATGCACTCGGCGTATTTATTGGGGCACCTGTTTTAATTATTCTGGGTGGGCGCATAGAGAGGAAAAAGATGCTCGCTATGTTAATGGTATTATTCATTATAGGAAACACACTGACGACTTTATCCCCAACATTTTATCTGGCTATTATTGGTCGTATCGTTGCTTCACTGACTCACGGTGCTTTTATGGGAATAGGCGCGATTATTGCGGCAGAACTGGTGCCAAAAGATAAAAAGACAATCGCTATCGCATTTATGTTCAGTGGTATGACGCTCGCTAATTTGGTTGGAATACCTCTTGGTACATGGATAGGAAAAGCCATTTCCTGGCGAGTCACGTTTGCCATCATTACCGTTATCGGCATTATCGCATTACTTGGTATCTTAAAATTATTGCCTAAATTCAATCAACAAGCCCCTGCCAGCATCAAAAAGGAGTTGTTAGCTTTTACCAATATTCACGTCCTGCTGGCCATGGGGATTACTGTTTTGGGGCCTGCTGCTTTTTTTACTTCTATTACTTATATTGCACCATTAATGACCAATGTTGCAGGATTACCTGAAAGTGCAATCACATGGATCCTTGTAGTATTAGGATTGGGATTCTTTTTTGGCAATATTGTTGGTGGAAAACTGGCAGATAAGGCCATGATGCCATTACTATATTGGACTCTAGGGTTACAAGCTTTCGTTTTGTTTATATTCTGGCTCTCCGGCGACAATCCATTTATTGCCTGTCTGAGCATATTCTTTATGGCTGCACTTGGTTTTGCCACAGTATCACCCATTCAGCGCCTGGTGATGGATAAAGCCCAAGAAGCTGGTGCACCTAATCTCGTTTCTTCTGTCAATATTGGATTTTTCAATTTGGGTAATGCCGTAGGAGCATGGTTAGGCGGGGTCATTATCGCAGCTAATTATAGTTATTCTACTCTCAATCTGACTGGTGGTTTACTGGCTTCTATGGCATTGTTGCTGGCTGTCATTTCAGGTTTCATCGCCCACAAGAAAACGTATACAAAGATATTGAGAAAATAATTTCACAATATGTGATAAAAAATGTTTAACCTAAAATAAATATCATAAATAACAATTTGGAATATCACTCGTGTATTATTTTTGCTTCGGCATATTTAACTCCAATATTGAATATGAGTTATTCCATACATAATAGCCATAGAAAAATAGTCATAGAAAAGCTTTAGCATAAATATATTTTATGAACCATAAACAAAATCAATAAGTTCTGACAATTGATTAAATTTACCAAAAAATAGAGAAACCACCGCAATAAACTGCTCAGAAAATCACAGCCAGTTTATTCCGGTGCTCTTTCTCTTATCATTAAAGTGTCAATTAATTAATATATTAATACACATCTATCTTTACTGTTCTTCATTTTCATCAATATCGTCCTGAGAACGATTTCCGATAGAAATAAGCTCATCCAATAATCCTAAAAGTTGGGCTAATTTTTCTGGAGAGAAGGCAGCTTCAATTGCCTCATAACCTTCATCAACTTTTCCTTTTGCTTCTTCATACAGTTCTTGACCCGCCGGAGTCAAAGAAACATATAATTTTCGTTGATCATTCATAGGCTTTAAACGAAAGATCAGACCATCACGCTCCATGCGAGTCAGAATACCCGTCAAGCTAGGACGTAAGATACAGGTAAGATTGGCCAAATCATGAAAATCAATCGAACGACTACTCGCAAGTACGCGAATAATGCGCCATTGCTGCTCAGTTAAATTATAACTCTTCAATATCGGACGGAAAAAACTCATCGCAGTTTCCCGAGCTTGAAGCAATGCTATTGTCAAGGATTCATGCATAATTAAAGGTGACTCTTAAAGTTAACTACGGGTAATTCTCTATAAGTTGAACGCGCACGCTACCGATTATAGACAACATTAACGGCAAAAAGACTAACATGCTCATAACTATCCACAAAGGGAAAAGAATTCAATATTAACAAATAAATAAAATTATTTTGCCATAGAAAGTTAACAAAAAGTTAAATGAAATACCAAATGACCTTGATAGATAATATAACGGCTTGATCTTTATGTGTTAAAAATAATCAGCGGCAGAATGTTGTTACACAGATCACAATTAAAATTAACAATTACCTTAACATATTGAACGTTATCAGAACTTGGTTTATTAATATATTAATAATTGTTCTTGCGATACGTATTTACGTCGCTCAGCTTTCAAGGAGTTGTTAATGAAAGGCACCGTTTTTGCTGTCGCTCTTAACCATAATAGTCAGCTTGATTTTTGGTGCAAGGCATTTCACAAAGCACCTTATAACACACCACCTCAAACTCCAATTTGGTTTATCAAACCTCGCAACACGATTATCGCTTCCGGTGATATCATTCCTCATCCTATTGGCGAAACGGTACAAAGTGGCGCAACGCTGGCGCTATTTATCGGTACAGACAAGGCTGGCAAACTCGCCCGCAAAGTTTCCGTTCAAGACGCAGGGCAATACATTGCCGGTTATGCATTGGCAAATGAAGTCAGCTTGCCAGAGACGTCATTTTATCGCCCTGCCATAAAAGCAAAATGCCGGGATGGCTTTTGCCCAATCGGCCTGATGATCAGTACAAGAAACGTGGATTCACTTGAGATCACAACCGAAATCAACGGTCAGGAAGTTGACCGTTGGTCAACAAAAGATCTGGTCCGCTCATCGTCAGAACTTTTGTCCGCATTAAGTGATTTTGCCACCTTAGAAGAAGGTGATGTCATTCTGCTGGGAACCCCACATCAGCGTGTTACTCTCCACCCCAATGATACCGTCACTATCAACGCCGATGGCTTCCCAACTTTACAAAACACCGTTGTATTGGCTGGAGGTCAAGCATGAGACACGCCAGAGTCCATTATCAAGGCCAAGTTCTTCATGTCACTGTTGATGAACAGGAAAATGTGTTGCTTCCCGATGGTAGCAAAGTCAACGAACTTGATGTTTTTTGGCTTCCCCCCGCCAATGGAACACTATTCGCATTGGGTCTAAATTATGCCGATCATGCAACCGAGCTGGAATTTAAACCGCCGGAAGAACCTCTGGTATTTATCAAGGCAGCCAATAGCTTCACAGGCCATCGTCAGGTTTCTGTCCGCCCTGACAATGTGGAATATATGCATTATGAGGCAGAATTAGTTGTCGTGATGGGTAAACCTGCTCATAAAGTTTCCAGAGCAGATGCGATGAATTACGTTGCCGGCTATACCCTCTGTAACGATTACGCTATCCGGGATTATCTGGAAAATTATTATCGCCCTAATCTGCGCGTAAAAAGCCGCGATACATTAACGCCAATCGGCCCGTGGATTGTTGATAAAAATGAAATCGCTGATCCTCATAATCTAACCTTGAGCACTTGGGTCAATGGTGAACTACGCCAACGTGGTACAACCGCAGATTTGATCTTCGATATTCCCTTCCTGATCGCCTACTTAAGTGACTTTATGACGTTGCAGCCGGGGGACATGATTGCTACAGGCACCCCTAAAGGGCTATCCGATGTCGTTCCCGGTGATGAAGTCATTGTGGAAATCGAAGGCATCGGACGTTTGGTAAATCATATTGTCAGCCAGCAAGAATATGAGGAAAGTTTGTCATGACCATCATTAACCACTGGATTAACGGCAAGAACATTAGCAGTAAAACTTATTTTGAAACGACAAATCCTGCAACCGGAGATGTGTTGGCAGAAGTTGCTTCAGGAGGAAAAGAGGAAATTGATCAGGCAGTTGCCGCCGCCAAAGACGCCTTTCCAAAATGGGCTAATACTCCAATGAAAGAACGTGCGCGCCTGATGCGCCGTTTAGGTGAGTTAATTGACCAGAATGTTCCTGATATTGCCGCAATGGAAACCAAGGATACCGGTCTGCCAATTCACCAGACACAAAATGTACTTATTCCACGCGCTTCCCACAATTTCGATTTCTTTGCTGAAATCTGTCAGCAGATGAACGGGCGAACGTATCCCGTTGATGACAAGATGCTCAATTATACACTGCTCCAACCTGTGGGCGTTTGTGCACTGATTTCCCCATGGAATGTACCTTTTATGACCGCTACATGGAAAGTCGCTCCTTGTCTGGCATTGGGAAACACCGCCGTTTTGAAAATGTCCGAACTTTCGCCACTCACAGCCGACCGATTAGGCGAACTGGCGCTGGAAGCGGGTATTCCAGCAGGGGTGCTGAATGTAGTACAGGGCTACGGCAATACAGCAGGGAATACTCTGGTAAAACATCAGAATGTTCGTGCCGTCTCTTTTACTGGCGGAACAGCAACTGGTCGCCTGATTATGCAGAATGCAGGGCTGAAAAAATATTCGATGGAGCTAGGCGGAAAATCTCCAGTGCTGATCTTTGAAGATGCCGATATTGAACGTGCATTAGATGCTGCTCTATTCACTATTTTTTCGCTTAATGGTGAACGTTGCACAGCAGGTTCCCGTATTTTTATTCAGGAAAGTATCTATCCTGAATTTGTTAAACGCTTTGCTGAACGTGCCAATCGGCTGCGTATCGGCGATCCGCAGGATCTGAATACACAAGTCGGCAGCCTGATTAGTCAACAACATTGGGAAAAGGTTTCCGGTTATATCCGCCTTGGCATTGAAGAAGGGGCAACCTTGCTGGCAGGAGGTCCGGATAAACCCACCGATCTGCCTGATCACCTGAAAGATGGTCATTTCCTGCGTCCGACCGTATTGGCAGATGTAGATAACCGGATGCGTGTAGCGCAAGAAGAGATCTTCGGCCCTGTTGCTTGTCTGCTGCCATTCAAGAGTGAAGAAGATGGGCTGCGTATGGCTAATGACGTGGAATACGGTTTGGCGTCTTATATCTGGACACAGGATGTGAGCAAAGTCCTGCGATTGGCCCATGGTATTGAAGCAGGCATGGTATTCGTCAATTCTCAGAATGTACGCGATCTGCGTCAGCCATTTGGTGGCGTGAAAGCCTCAGGTGTCGGACGTGAAGGTGGCGAATACAGTTTTGAAGTTTTTGCTGAAGTGAAAAATGTTTGTATTTCAATGGGAAATCATTCGATTCCTCGCTGGGGGCTTTGATTCAGAATTGAAAGCTTTAACCCGGACTGAGGTTTTTGACACGGGAAAAATGTCATCAATTCCAGCGTTAACCACGTTTCACCATCCTGATATTAAGTGAGGATTTATGGGCAAGTTAGCGTTAGCAGCAAAAATTACACATGTACCTTCTATGTACTTGTCCGAATTACCGGGCAAACATCACGGTTGCAGACAAAGTGCAATTGACGGGCATAAAGAAATCAGCCGACGTTGCCGAGAGTTGGGTGTTGATACCATCATTGTGTTCGATACCCATTGGCTGGTAAACAGTGCCTATCATATTAACTGCGCAGAACATTTCTCCGGTATTTATACCAGTAACGAATTGCCGCACTTTATTCGCGATATGAGTTACGAGTATGACGGCAATCCCGAACTGGGCCGAATTATTGCAGAAGAAGCCCGTAGAATGGGCGTTCGCGCGCAATCACATGAAATCCCAAGTCTGAAACTGGAATATGGCACATTGGTTCCAATGCGCTATATGAATAGTGACCGCCATTTCAAAGTGATTTCGATTTCTGCCTTTTGTACCGTTCATGCTTTTGAAGATAGCCGTAAATTAGGAGAGGCTATTTTACGAGCGATTGGAAAATATGATGGTACAGTCGCAGTTTTGGCAAGTGGCTCGCTGTCTCACAGTTTCATTGATGATCAACGTGCTGAAGAAGGAATGAACAGTTATACCCGTGAGTTTGATGAACAAATGGATCGTCGGGTCGTGGAACTCTGGAAGGACGGCAAGTTCAAGGAATTCTGCAAAATGCTGCCTGAATATGCCCACTATTGCCGTGGTGAAGGCAATATGCACGATACCGTCATGTTACTTGGGTTGCTTGGCTGGGATAAATACGATGGTAAGGTCGAGTTTCTTACCGAATTATTTGCCAGCTCAGGGACAGGACAAGTGAACGCCGTTTTCCCGTTACCCGATTTTGTTCATCGGACAACTACCTTCTGACAGGAGTTAACCATGCCACATTTTTACGCTGAATGTACCGAAAACATTCGCAAAGAAGCCAACTTACCGGAACTGTTTGCCAAAGTAAATCAGTTGCTTGCAGACTCAGGTATTTTCCCTCTGGGGGGTATCCGCAGCCGGGCAATTTGGTTGGATACATGGCAAATGGCGGATGGCAAACAGGACTATGCCTTTGTTCACATGACACTAAAAATTGGTGCAGGACGCAGCCTTGAAGATCGCCAGAAAGTCGGGGAGAGGCTTTTTTCGCTCATCAAAACCCATTTTGCTGATTTAATGGCACAGCGTTATCTTGGTCTCTCTTTCACGATAGAAGAACTTGATCCGATACTGAATTATAAATCCAATAACGTTCATAAGCTGTTTCAGGCAAACGATCAGACATGATGAACAGCATGACTTAAGGTTAATTAATTCAGAAAATCCAGTTCACCTTTTTGTTAAATAGAGAGAAAACCATGCCAAACTATTTCGATACTTTAATATCTAATACCTTATTATTGCGTCAACAAGCTTATATTAATGGGCAGTGGGTTGATGCGGATAATCAAGCAACCTTCGCAGTTACCAACCCTGCCAATGGTGACATCATCGCCAATGTCAGTGACATGGGCGCAGCAGAGACTCATCGCGCTATTGAAGCGGCTCAAAACGCGCTTCCTGCATGGCGCGCTTTAACAGCTAAACAGCGTAGTCAGATACTCAAGCAGTGGTTCAATCTGATTATGGATAACCAGAATACTCTGGCCGAATTGTTGAGTATGGAGCAAGGAAAAACTCAAGCTGAAGCGATGGGAGAAATAGCTTATGGTGCCAGTTTTATCGAATGGTTTGCAGAAGAAGGTAAGCGGGTTTATGGGGAGACTATCCCCTCCCCGATGCCAGGACGTCGTCTTTCTACTATCAAGCAACCTATCGGAGTCGTCGCGGCTATTACACCGTGGAATTTCCCCAATGCCATGATCACCCGTAAAGTCGGCCCGGCACTGGCAGCAGGTTGTACTATTGTATTGAAACCTGCCGCAGAAACTCCGCTTTCTGCACTGGCTCTGGCTGCACTGGCAGAGCAAGCGGGTGTTCCGGCTGGTGTTTTTAATATTGTCACGGGGATGGATGCCAAAGCCATTGGTGAAGTTCTGACCTCTAGTCCTATCGTGCGCAAACTCTCTTTCACTGGTTCAACTCGTGTAGGTAAGTTACTGATGGCACAAAGTGCCGATACGGTGAAAAAACTCTCCCTTGAATTAGGTGGCAATGCACCTTTCATTGTCTTTGATGATGCCGATTTGGATGCTGCGGTAGAAGGTGCCATGACTACAAAATTCCGTAATAGCGGGCAGACCTGTATCTGTGCCAACCGGATTTTAGTGCAGGAAAATATTTATGAGGCATTTGCTGAACGTCTGACTCAGGCGGTTAAACGATTACGGGTCGGGCCGGCTAATGACAGCACATCACAGCAAGGGCCTCTGATTAATCAGACAGCGGTCGATAAAGTACAAGCTCATGTTAATGATGCTGTTTCCCGTGGTGCACGGCTCCTTACTGGTGGTCGATCACACAAACTGGGTGGACTGTTCTTCGAACCAACCGTGCTGGCTGATGTTGACGAAACAATGCTAATCAACCATGAAGAAACATTCGGCCCTTTGGCTGCCCTATTCAAATTCCGCAATGAAGAAGAAGCAATCCGTCTTGCTAACAATACGGAATTTGGCCTGGCCGCTTACTTTTACTCCCGCAATCTTGGCAGGATCTACCGGGTGGCTGAAGCCCTGGAGAGCGGCATGGTGGGTATTAATGAAGGTTTAATTTCTAACGAAGTTGTGCCATTCGGAGGCATAAAACAGTCTGGCTTGGGACGTGAAGGTTCACGTTACGGTATAGAAGACTATCTGGAAGTGAAATACCTCTGTTTCGGAGGGTTATAAACCCGAAGGAGTTTAACATACTATGCTACAACAAGAAGTCGTATCACAGGTTGCGCGCCGTTTATACCAGGCAGAAAAAGACCGTAAGCAGATCCGACAAATCTCATTGGATTATCCAGAAATAACCATTGAGGATGCGTACGCCATTCAACGTGAATGGGTCGGTATGAAAATTGCAGAAGGCCGGGTGTTGAAGGGGCATAAAATTGGCCTGACTTCCAAAGCCATGCAAGCCAGTTCGCAAATTGATGAACCGGATTATGGCGCACTGCTGGATGATATGTTTTTTCAGACAGGCAGTGATATTCCCTGCGACCGTTTTATTGTGCCGCGTATTGAGGTCGAGCTGGCATTTGTACTGGCAAAACCGCTACTCGGCCCAAACTGTACGTTGTTTGATGTTTATAATGCGACAGATTACGTTATTCCGACGTTAGAATTGATCGATGCCCGCTGTCACAACATTGATCCCGAAACCCAGCGTCCGCGCAAAGTGCTGGATACGATTTCTGATAATGCAGCCAATGGTGGCGTCATTATGGGTGGGCGTCCTATTAAACCCGATGAACTGGATTTGCGATGGGTCAGCGCCCTACTCTATCGCAATGGTATCGTCGAAGAATCAGGTGTCGCTGCGGCGGTTCTTGATCATCCTGCCAATGGAGTCGCATGGCTGGCTAATAAACTGGCTTCGCATGGTGCTCAACTTGAAGCTGGTCAGATCATTCTTAGCGGCTCTTTCACCCGCCCTGTCCCTGCCCGTAAGGGCGATACATTTCATGTGGATTATGGCGTACTGGGCTCCGTCAGTTGTCACTTTGTTTAAGATTTTAAGGTGCATATATGGATCAGCTAACAAATAGATTTAAACAAGCCCTGAAATCGGGGCAGCCACAAATTGGTTTATGGCTTGGGCTTTGCAGTTCATACAGCGCCGAAATTCTGGCAAGTGCAGGTTTTGATTGGTTATTGATTGATGGAGAACACGCCCCTAATGATATTCCTTCAATTCTGAGTCAGCTACAAGCAATAGCTCCTTATTCAAGCCAGCCTATTGTCCGTCCACCGTGGAATGATCCTGTCATTATTAAACAGCTACTGGATATCGGTACTCAAACATTGCTAGTGCCAATGGTTCAGAATGCTGAACAGGCACGCGAAGCAGTACGGGCAACCCGCTATCCTCCTGAAGGTATTCGTGGTGTAGGCAGTGCACTGGCAAGAGCTTCACGCTGGAACCACATTTCCAATTATCTGGCTCGCGCCAATGAAGAAATGTGTGTCTTGGTTCAGGTGGAAACGCGTGAGGCTTTGAATAATTTAGCCGAAATCCTGGCAGTCGATGGTGTCGATGGCGTATTTATCGGCCCGGCCGATCTCAGTGCAGATATGGGATATCCTGGCAATCTCCAACATCCTGACGTTAAGGCAGCGATTGAACAGACTATTACCCAAATCACAGCCGCAGGCAAAGCGGCGGGGATTCTGATGACCAATATTGAAACTGCGGAACATTATCTGAAGCTTGGGGTGCAGTTTATGGCTGTCGGTGTCGATATTACATTGTTGACAGGAGCAGTCAGTTCATTAGCGGCCCGCTTTGGCAAGGGACAGGAAAATATCACATCATCTGCAAACAGTATTTATTAAATTCCGCATATTTTTGCCAAGCCGGAATTGTGTTTTCTATACTCAATAAATTCAACATGCAGGGTATACCGGGCAGATGCTAATCGCAGCATCTGCCATCGCGGTTGTCGTTCCTTCTCTATCTATAAAAAGGGTATCTATAAAAATAGCCTGTTTATAACAAGTTAAATATCCATATAAAGCTCGATTCATAAAAAACTATTGATAAAAATAACTAATTATAAAAAAAGGTAACAACAATGAGCAGTTCACCTGAAGTCATAGCAAAATCCGATAATCCAGCTTACCCACATAAACAACTTACCGCCCAACAACAAAACGTTATCAATAAATTATTTCGCCGCCTGATCCTGTTTTTATTTATCCTGTTTATATTTTCTTTTCTGGATCGCATTAATATTGGCTTTGCCGGTTTAACGATGGGAAAAGATCTTGGCCTTACATCTACCATGTTCGGGCTGGCTGCTACACTGTTTTACGTTACTTACGTGGCTTTCGGTATTCCTAGCAATATCATGCTGAGTATTGTAGGTGCCAGACGCTGGATTGCCACAATTATGGTTCTGTGGGGTATTGCCTCTACTGCCACAATGTTTGCCACTGGCCCTACCAGTTTGTATATCCTGCGTATGCTGGTTGGTATTGCGGAAGCTGGCTTCCTGCCGGGCATTCTGGTCTATCTGACCTATTGGTTTCCCGCCTATTATCGCGCCCGTGCTAATGCCCTGTTTATGATCGCAATGCCTGTTACTATGGCATTTGGCTCACTGGCTTCCGGTTATATTCTGGAAATGGATGGAATTTGGGATCTGCGTGGCTGGCAGTGGCTATTTTTTCTGGAAGGCTTTCCCTCTGTTTTACTCGGCATTGTTGTCTGGTTTTATCTGGATGATTCACCGGAAAAAGCCAACTGGCTGACAAACGAGGATAAAAAATGCCTTCAAGAGATGATAGAGAACGATAGAATTTCGTTGGCCCAGGCCGAGAATTCACAAACAAAAACCAGCCTGTGGCGTGAGGTTTTTACCCCGGTTGTCCTGATGTACACCTTCGCTTATTTCTGTCTGACCAATACTCTGAGCGCCATTAATATCTGGACGCCACAAATTATGCAGAGTTTCAATCAGGAAAGCAGCCATGTAGTTATTGGCCTGCTAACGGCTATTCCGCAGTTCTGTACCATTTTGGGTATGATTTATTGGAGTCGCCGTTCCGATCGCCTGCAAGAACGTAAAATGCACACGGTACTTCCCTATCTGTTTGCCGCCTTAGGTTGGATACTGGCTTCACTGACAAACAACAGTCTGGTGCAGCTTTTGGGGATCATCATGGCATCAACCGGCTCCTTTACTGCCATGGCGGTATTCTGGACAACCCCCGATCAATCCATCAGCCTGCGTGCGCGTGCTATCGGGATCGCCGTGATCAATGCCACCGGAAATGTGGGTTCTGCCATTAGTCCATTATTGATCGGGTGGCTGAAAGATCAGACCGGTAGTTTTGACTCTGGACTCTATTTTGTTGCTGTGTTACTCATTATCGGAGCTCTGATAGTCTTGTTGATCCCAATGAAAAAGTCGAAACCACAGGCGGTATCATCGCCCCATCAACCACATTCCTGATGACAATCTCAATTAAGGGAAGAAATTAATGTCAGACACCCATATGAGCAAAACCACCATTGCTAATATTGATATCAGCAAGGATTATGATGAAACACAGGGATCAGATGATGTGCACTATCAGACTTTCGGTCGCATGGCTGCTTTTTTTGGGCGTGATATGCAAGCGCATCGCCATGATGGTTTTTTTCAGCTTCATTATCTGGTAACAGGCCGGATAGAATTACAATTAGATGATCTTCGCTACTCCGTACAGGCTCCGTTGTTTATCCTGACTCCTCCTTCCGTTCCTCACGCATTTTTTACGCAAGAAGATACCGACGGTTATGTCCTGACAGTACGTCAGGAATTAATTACACCACTGCTTAATTCTCTCTATCCTCTCCATCGGGAGTTTATCGATATTCCTGCTATTTGCCTTTCCATCGTGGATAAACCTGATGAATTAGAGACATTCAACCACTATTGGGCACTGATCGGGCGTGAGTCTGCCAACCAATTTGCTGGCCGCGAGCAATCATTGGCTTTTTTAGCACAATCACTGTTTACCTTCCTGTTACGCAGCATCCCCCTTGATGATCACCATTCCGGTGGAGTTAGAGGAGAATTAAAACTATTCCAGCGTTTTAATCAATTGATTGATCAATATTATCGTCAACATCTTACTGTACCGGAATACGCCCAAAAACTGGGCGTCACGGAGTCACGTCTGAAAGATATGTGTCGTCGGTTTGCCAACCGACCACCAAAAAGATTGATTTTTGACCGGCTATTACGGGAAGCTAAACGGTTATTATTGTTCAGTGACAGTCCTGTATTTGACGTGGCATACCAACTCGGTTTTAAAGACCCGGCTTATTTTGCCCGATTTTTTAATCGGTTGGTGGGGTGTTCTCCGAGCATTTGGCGGGAAAAGGATATACTGCCACCTCAGTAATTAATTGCCTCACTAATTCTGAAATGGTAGGCTGAAAAACTCATGCAGCATAATCAAAATATTGATAGAAGCAAAACACACTCTGAAACCCAATCACTGATAAAAAATAGTTAATTATCCCTTTCATCATTTTTTATTCTGGAGAAATATAGCTATGTCATTATCCAGGAATATTTTTTTAGCAAGAAAAGCCATCAATTATGTGAATATTAACATTGGTATTACTTCTCCAAATCAACTAAAGAGAGAAACCCAACACAAATGGCACAACCTTCTGCTTTTAAATGGTCATTAATATTTCAAGCCTACATAGCCACTCATTGAATAACGGGCATTTTTCTCTCATCTTAGGAATGCCTGTTTTCTCGGCAATAGCTATTCCTGTTGTCGTTTTGCCAAATGTTCCATTTTCTGACCATTTTTCCAACCGCTTTGAAGGCGCCGTTTGTGGGCTATTGTTAATCGATTCCGGTTCTCCACACTCCCGAAGAACTTGATCTACCTCTTGTACATGGATATTTAACTCATTGGCAAGTATCTCTTTGTCACTAAAAAGCAAAGCTTCAAATTCATGCATAACGATGTAGGGAATAAAACGTTCACCTGCTCTCTGTGCGAATAAGAATTGATAAATTTCATCCTGTGTTGACAGATGCAGATGTTCAGCGATTTTCTTTGGTTCCCATTGTCTATTTAACGTTTCTAATCCCGGCCATTCATTGGTGCCGTAATAATCAATAAATGTGGTGACATAGGTATCTGGACGTTGTTTCAGATGCATCTCAATGTCTTTCTTGACTCTTGAAAAACGCACATCTCCACCTTTTTGTCCGGGTTTAGAAACTTGTGTGGCAGAGATGAAAATCATTTTCTCAGCCAGATAAGGTTGAAGTATCTTTTCAATAAATATCTGTTCTGTCTTACCTTCAACGATGGCCATGACTTCGATATAATTACTCATAAGTCGGCCCTCCGGCAATGACGTTTTTAGCCCATAATTCACCCAGAGAATAGTTTTCGAGCCATTGAGAAAAATCTTCTCCATTTAAACGCTCAAAACGTGAAGCGCCCTTTTTACGATTCACAATGACAATATCTTCAGCAGAGAATTGATCGATTAAAATAGGAGATTGAGTGGCGATAATGACTTGGGTACGCTGAGCCGCCAGTTGAATTAACTCTGCAAGGATAACAATAGCCGCAGGATGTAAGCCCAGCTCAGGCTCATCAATAATAATCGTCGATGGCGGATTGGGTTGTAATAATGCCGTTGCCAGACAAATAAAGCGTATTGAACCATCTGATAAGTGATAAGGCTGCATTGGATAATCTGAGCCTTTTTGCGTCCAGCTAATGTTAACGTCTTCTTTTAAACCACTTTGACGCGGTTCCAGAATGAAGTTATCAAAGAACGGAGTGACTAACCTGATGGCATTCACAATCGATTTGTACTCATTTGGCGCCTCATTTTTGAGTTTTAATAAGAATGCGCCAATATTAGAAGCATCTGTACGTAATGTTTTGTTATCCTGAATAATTTCATATTTTCGCATTCCCGCTGTCGCACTGGTATCGTGAAAATGGTAAATTTGCCAGGAAGCGATGGCATCATAGACAGGTTTTGAATACGGTGCATCAGAGGAATTATTCTCGATTTCAGCGACCATTCTGGATCTGCCATCATCGCTATCCCCCAATTCCCACCATTTGCTAGCACTTTTTGAGTAATAGCGTGCTTCATCTTCAATCGCACAGCTATCTGCTGGCGTGGGGACCAATTTAAAGCGAAATCCTCTTTCCCCGAAGCGAGTTTCAAACTCCATTTTCTGTGTGACTTTATTACCATTAAAGAGTAAATCGCCAGCGCCACCACTATCGCGTACATAGCGATTTAATGTGCCGTCTATTAATGCCCGCAGCATTTTAAAAAAGGAGATCAAATTACTTTTACCTGCGCCGTTAGCGCCAACAATCACGTTTAAGTTTTTAAGTTCAAATTCACTCAGCTCATGGATTGATTTAAACCCTTTAATCGTGAGCTTATCTAAAGATGTTGTCATATCTCCTCCTTTGAAATGCTTTACTTCAGTATCAGACAAGGGGGTAACTCTCGATTCAATCATGCATCAACACAGTTATCTTCAATGTTAACATAACCCGCTGATAGCTGAAGTACTATTCTCTGAAGCGTACCTTTCGGGGTCATGCTTCCAATGATTAGATGTTGTGATAAATTTCCTGCTTTAGCAATCTAACTATTGGGTTCATGATCGGGAAAAGGATATACTGCCACCTCAGTAATTAATTGCCTCACTAATTCTGAAATGGTAGGCTGAAAATCTCATGCAGCATAATCAAAATATTGATAGAAGCAAAACATGCTCTGAACCCCAATCACTGATAAAAAATAGTTAATTATCCCTTTCATCATTTTTTATTCTGGAGAAATATAGCTATGTCATTATCCAGGAATATTTTTTTAGCAAGAAAAGCCATCAATTATGTGAATATTAACATTGGTATTACTTCTCCAAATCAATTGCCAACTCAAACAGTTGAGCAGAAAAAACTGAGCAATGAATTAAATAAACAATTGTATTCTATAAGAATGTCAACCCATGCAAGGCTTAATGAAGTTTCTAACAACAGGCAAACTTATGACCATAACAGAAAACACATTTTTCTCACCAGCGCTGCCGCCATAGAATACCGATTGGGTAATTGCGGAGAAAAAGCTATCGTCGCATTCTCTTATCTAAAAATGCAAGGAGTAGAACCTCTCGATCTGTTTGATGTCGATATTGATGATCTAGGAAAAGACGGACATACAATTGTTGTGATTGGCAGGTGCCAGGGAAACACAAAAAAGCCCGATACATGGAACCGAGAAGCTGTAATTTGTGACCCATGGAGTAATTGTGCGTATCCAAGCTACTGCTACGATCAAAATATCCCATTCGACGGTGAATTAATCTTACGTTATCGCCATGGACGCGATATTCCACCACATCACTTCTGTAATTTATTATAACAATAAAAAACTCATTACTTCTAAAATACAAGCTCGATCACATTTACGCAGTAAACAGCCCAATTTTATCGAAAAGTACCAGCGTATCTCCTGAAAGTCTCTTCAAGTCTTCTCTCTCAATCGCTTCAATCAACCCTATAAAAGAAACATAAAATTAACACTTAACCTCCCATTAGGATAACAAATCAAAATGGGAGGTTTAGGAATGATGAGGTAGCCATGAGACCAGAAGATTTGCGAGCCGATCATAAACGCCCATTAACCAGCAAAGAGTACCTGAATTCCCTTCAGGATGGACGGGAAATTTATATCTATGGCGAACGAGTTAAGGATGTCACTACACATCCCGCTTTTCGCAATGCGGCAACCTCTATCGGTCAACTGTATGATGCCCTGCATGCCCCAGAAACCCATGATGTACTCTGTTGGGATACGGATACTGGCAGTGGCGGTTATACCCATAAGTTCTTCCGTTTCGCGACCAGCCCCGATGATATCCGCCAACAACGCGATGCTATTGCAGAATGGTCACGCCAGAGTTATGGCTGGATGGGCCGCACTCCTGACTATAAAGCGGCATTTTGCTGTGCGTTAGGAGCTTACCCTGAATTTTACGGACAGTTCGCTGATAACGCCCGTACATGGTATAAACGCATCCAGGAAAACGCGCTCTATTTCAACCATGCGATAGTTAATCCCCCGATTGATCGTCATAAACCTGCTGATCAGGTCAAAGATGTTTTTATCCAAATAGAAAAAGAGACAGATGCAGGCATTATTGTCAGTGGTGCCAAAGTAGTCGCAACTAACTCGGCATTGACTCACTTTAATTTTATTGGTTTTGGTTCAGCGCAAGTCATCGGCGATAACCCTGATTTTGCCTTGATGTTCGTGGCTCCGATGGATTCTGAAGGTGTTAAATTAATTTCCCGTGCTTCCTATGAATTAGTGGCGGGAGCCACAGGTTCACCTTTCGATTACCCCCTTTCCAGCCGGTTTGATGAAAATGACGCCATTCTCATAATGGATAAGGTGTTAATCCCATGGGAAAATGTGTTAATTTATCGCGATTTTGATCGTGCTCGTAATTGGGCTGTCCAGAGTGGGTTTGCCCGTCTGTTTCCAATACAGGCCTGTGTACGTCTGGCGGTAAAACTGGACTTTATCACCGGATTACTGCAAAAGAGTCTCGAATGTACTGGAGTCGTGGATTTTCGTGGTGTTCAGGCAGATCTCGGTGAAGTCGTGGCATGGCGCAATCTATTTTGGTCTCTGACCGATGCAATGTGGGCCGAAGCCAAGCCATGGGAAGGTAATGCTTACCTGCCGGACGCCAAGGCAATACAAACTTACCGCGTTATGGCACCGATGGCTTACACGAAAATTAAAAACATCATTGAAAGTAATGTCACTAGCGGGTTAATTTATTTGCCATCCAGCGTGCGGGATATGAACAATCCTGAAATCAATAAGTACCTGGAAAAATATGTACGTGGCTCCAATGGTATTGATCATGTGGAACGAATTAAAATTTTGAAATTAATGTGGGATGCCATCGGAAGTGAATTCGGTGGACGTCATGAATTGTACGAAATTAATTATGCCGGCAGTCAGGATGAAATTCGCCTGCAATGTCTGCGTCATGCATATGGTTCCGGCAATATGAAGAAAATGACGGAGTTAGTGGATCGCTGTCTCTCTGACTATGATGTTAATGGCTGGACAAAACCCCACTTACACAATAACCACGATATTAATCTATTAGATAAGCTGCTGAAATAAATCAGTAGCAGGAGGCTTATTATGTCTTTAAAAAATAAACATCGCTTGCGTTTCAGGGATGCGATGGCAAGCCTTTCCGCTGCGGTGAATATTATCACTACGGATGGCCCGGCAGGGCGTTGCGGTATGACAGCAACAGCAGTCTGCTCTGTGACAGATACGCCTCCAACTCTGATGGTGTGCATTAATCGCAACAGCGCCATGAATCCGGTATTTCAGAGAAACGGTCGGCTGTGTGTCAATATTCTTAATCATGAGCAAGAATTAATGGCCCGCCATTTCGCTGGCATGACTGAAGCCAATATGGAAGAGCGCTTTAGTTGGGATATCTGGCATACTGGCTCATTAGGGCAGCCAATACTGAAAGGAACTCTCGCCAATCTGGAAGGGAGCATTGAACAGGTACAGGAAATCGGTACTCATAATGTTTATCTGGTGGAAATAAAACAGATTATTGTTCGTGAAGAAGGGCATGGATTAATTTATTTTAAGCGTAGTTTTCACCAGGTTATGAGTAAGACTTTGGCTACCGCGGTTTAAATATCTATTTGAAATATTATTCTACTGAACATATATCCTTCGTCTTCTAAAACGCAATTTAAAAGACGAAGGACATACCGAAACCGACTCCAGGTAGGACAAAATGAGGTCGTTTCATCATTCATTGAGAAAAAAAATTTACAAGTTCTATATATTAACAATACTCCTGAGTCAATGGTCAAGGCGAGATATCTATTTTTAGTACGGTTATTGTGACTAAAGAGCACTTTTTTAAAGTTCAATAAATACGCAAATCAGATACTATAATCTATCAATAAGATAGTATTGAATATGCAAAATTATCAACAATTGCATAATAGTCAATCTTTCTACAAAGTAAAATCCCGCCTTAAGTCAAATATAAACCCCAAAAGAAATCAACAAAGGAAATAATAAAAATGTTAAACAATAAAGCTGTTATACTTAGCATATTATTAAGTATAGCTAATATTTCTGGCTCATCAGGATTGACCATTTGGATAGATAACACACTGAAAGAAGGAGGAGCAATATTAAATACGTACATTCCAGTTTTTTCTTATCTGATAGGTTTATCCATAGGGTGTATGACAATATCTTTTTTTATTCGTAAAATAAAAAATATTTTTATATGTTCATTATTATTAGCAACAATAAACTGTCTTCTATTCTCAAAAGAATGGATAACTATATCAGTTTGTACTGATGCTATCCACAGAGTCATATGGGGAGTTGTGAGTGGGTTTACCATCATATTAGGAAGAAATATTCTTATAACAGAAGGAAATGAAAAAAAACAAATAAAAGTTTTTCTATTTTGAGTCTTGCTTTATTATGTCTTCCATTTTTAATTCCAATTATATTCTCTCTATTTAATTTAAATGATCGTACATCTGCGGATCTGTTTTTTTCAATTATATACATAATATCTCTTATTATTTATTTTGTTGGAAATAAGAAAATAACCATTTAATTTTTTGACAATTATCATAATTATTTAACAATTTGGTTGAGTAGATCTGGGGGTTTGACTAAATCATAAAAAATAAGAATAAAACCTATTTTGACCATAACGAATTAGCATATTACGTTAGTGCCATTGAAGTATCTGCGAAAGATCTGGTATAGAAACTGGTGCTGCTTATCTCATGTTCACGGCAAAGTTCAGGAACAAGGTTCTGGTCAGGTGGCTAAGGCCTGGCTACCGATAAGGCGTAATTTTTTATAAGATTTAGATCTTCTCTGATACATTAAGATGGTGAGAAAATTCTACCTATAGCGCACTCCGATTTCTGGGGAAGATTAACATTCCCCCCCCTCAGAACAATGTAAATTTTATCCCTGCACAAATAAATAAAATTATTAATCATATAATAAAAAATTAATATATTGATATTTGTAATCTCATTTTCTTAATACTAATTAATGGGTAGTCATTTTTAGATGAAAAACAACAGAAAAGATCAAATAAACAGCAAATTGATTTATTTGCGAACACTCAAACCGTTCATGCATGATTTTCGCTATTAATTTAGTGAATATTTCGTCAAATCTGGTATTAATTTTTACATTAGTGTGATCAACCATTGAGAAGATATTGTATTAGTATATTAACCTCCCGCGCTTTCGATCACTCTGAATAAATAAACAAAATCACAACCCGTACAATACATTATGTTATCCATATGTTAAAAACAGTATGAACTCTGAATGTATTGTCCACCAGTATGACAACTAACAGAGGCAGTGACTATGAATAAAACCGTTCCAATCGGTTTATGGGATCAACCGAAACCCTTTTTCATGATCTTTTTTGTGGAATTATGGGAAAGATTTGGCTACTACGGCGTTCAAAGCATTCTTGCTGTTTATTTCGTTAAACAACTTGGTTTTTCAGAAACACAAGCATTTATCACCTTCGGTGCGTTCTCTGCACTGGTTTACGGCCTGATTTCTATCGGCGGTTATGTTGGCGACCACTTATTAGGGACAAAGCGAACTATCGTTCTGGGTGCCATTGTACTGGCAATAGGCTATTTCATGATTGGTCTTTCCATCATGGAACCTGAGCTGATTTTTTATGCGTTGGGAACCGTGGCTGTCGGTAATGGCCTTTTTAAAGCCAACCCCGCCAGCCTACTGGCAAAATGTTACCAGCCCCAAGATCCACGCCTGGATGGTGCATTTACGTTATTCTATATGTCTATCAATCTTGGCTCTCTGGTTTCTCTTTCTTTTGCCCCTGTCATTGCTGATAAATACGGCTACGCCGTCACTTATAATATCTGTGGTATCGGCCTGATTATCGCCTTGCTGGTTTATATCGCCTGCCGCCGTATGGTACATAACATTGGCTCTGAACCAGATCATGCCTCTCTGAACTATGCAACCCTGTTTTTAGTTTTGCTTGGTACAGTGGCTATGATTGGTGTTTGTGCATGGTTATTGCATAATATCAACATTGCCAATATTGTCCTCATTGCGATTTCAGCCATTGTTGTAATAATTTTCTTCTGGCAGGCATTCAAACAGGACAGGATCGGCCGCAATAAGATGTTTGTGGCATTTATTTTGATGCTTCAGGCTGTTGTGTTCTACATCCTGTATAACCAAATGCCGACTTCCCTCAATTTCTTCGCCATCAACAACGTCCATACCCAGATCTTCGGCTTTAATGTTAATCCCATCAGTTTCCAGGCACTAAATCCATTCTGGATCATTGTGGTCAGTCCTATCCTGGCTGTGGTTTACACCCGCCTGGGAGCAAAGGGAAAAGACTTTTCCATGCCCACAAAGTTTACCTTCGGCATGTTCCTGTGCTCTCTCGGTTTCATGACCGCCGCCGCTTCGGGTTTATTTGCCGATGAACAAGGCATGACCTCCCCATGGTTTATTGTACTGGTTTATCTGTTCCAGAGCATCGGGGAATTGATGATCAGTGCACTGGGGCTGGCAATGGTAGCAACGTTTGTTCCTAGCTACCTGACAGGGTTTATTCTGGGCATGTGGTTCTTATCTCAGGCAGCAGCATCAGTATTAGGAAGTTATGTTGCCACATTCACCGCCGCACCAAAAGGCGTGACCGATCCTCTGCAAACCCTGCCACTTTATATGAACGTATTTGGAAAAATAGGGATTGCCACTCTTATTGTTGCTGTGATTATGGCTTTCATGGTGCCGTGGCTGAACCGTATTATGAAGGATGGAGCGAAAGCATAACCCATCTGATTTGGTTTAATTAAACAAAATTCCCGCTCGTTGGTAATTAAAATAACGAGCGGGAATTAAAAAAAACTACTTGAATCCATGCCAATCAGTATGGAAATTACAGCACATCAACCGCATTCAATTCTTTGAAAGCCTGCTCCAGACGAACAGTCATGGAAACCTGGCCAGCACGCAACCAGACGCGTGGATCATAGAATTTCTTATTCGGTTTATCCGCACCTTCCGGGTTACCTAGCTGGCCTTGCAGATAGCCTTCATTTTTCTTGTAGTAGTTCAGAATACCTTCCCAGGTAGCCCACTGAGTATCGGTATCAATATTCATTTTCACTACGCCATAGCTGACGGCTTCCTGAATCTCTTCTGCGGTAGAACCGGAACCACCGTGGAAGACAAAATCCAGACTGTTGTGTGGCAGGTTGAATTTCTCAGAAACATAGTCTTGAGAATTGCGCAGGATTTTTGGTGTTAGTTTAACGTTACCTGGTTTATATACGCCGTGAACGTTACCAAAAGATGCCGCAATGGTAAAACGTGGGCTGATAGCACTCAGTTTCTCATAAGCGTAAGCCACATCTTCTGGTTGAGTATACAGGGAAGAGCTGTCGAGATGGCTGTTGTCAACACCATCTTCTTCACCACCAGTACAACCCAGTTCAATTTCCAGCGTCATGTCGATTTTCGCCATACGTGCCAGATATTGGCTACAAATTTCGATATTTTCTTCCAGAGATTCCTCTGACAGATCAATCATGTGAGAAGAGAACAATGGTTTGCCAGTCTCAGCATAATGCTTTTCACCTGCATCCAACAGACCATCAATCCACGGTAGTAATTTACGTGCACAGTGGTCAGTATGCAGGATCACTGGCACACCATAATGCTCTGCCATCTGATGTACATGGTAAGCACCCGAAATTGCCCCCAGAATTGCGGCTTGCTGCCCTTCAAGTTTCAATCCTTTACCCGCTACAAATGATGCACCACCATTGGAAAACTGGATGATTACCGGAGCACGTACTTTTGCCGCTGTTTCCAGCACTGCATTGATAGAGTCAGTACCGACACAGTTAACTGCCGGCAGAGCAAAGTTATGTTCTTTTGCGATAGCAAAGACTTTTTGAACATCATCACCAGTGATGACACCCGGTTTTACGAAATCAAAAATTTTAGACATGTTACGTGGTCCTGTATTGACATTGAACAGGCAGTATTCACTGCCTGTTATTACAACTTATTTACTGTTAGCACGTTCTTCCAGCATCACAACGGCGGGTAGTTTTTTGCCTTCAACAAACTCAAGGAAAGCACCACCACCAGTAGAGATGTAAGAGATTTTGTCAGCAATTTCAAACAGATCAATTGCTGCCAAAGTATCGCCACCACCTGCAATAGAAAAAGCATCGCTCTTTGCAATCGCATGGGCAACAATTTCGGTTCCTTTACGGAAATTAGGGAATTCAAAAACACCAACCGGGCCATTCCACAAAATAGTTTTAGCACTTTTCAGGATTTCAGCCAGACGTTCAGCAGATGCATCGCCCAAATCAAGGATTTGTTCGTCATCTTTAATTTCACTGGTGGATTTCAGTATAGCTTCGGCAGTTTCAGAGAATTCTGTCGCAACACGAACATCAGTCGGTACTGGAATATCACAACTTTCCAGCAGTTTTTTCGCTTCAGGGATCAGATCATCTTCGTACAGGGAGCGACCTACATTGTGGCCTTCTGCGGCAACAAAAGTATTGGCAATTCCACCACCGACGATAAGCTGATCAGCAATTTTGGACAGTGAATCAAGAACAGTCAGTTTAGTTGAAACCTTAGAGCCACCGACAATCGCCACCATTGGACGAGCCGGGTTATGCAGTGCTTTACCCAAGGCTTCCAGTTCGCCAGATAATAATGGGCCAGCACAGGCAATCGGTGCAAATTTAGCAACACCGTGAGTTGACGCCTGAGCACGATGTGCTGTACCAAAGGCATCCATTACATATACATCACACAATGCTGCATACTGTTTCGATAACGTTTCGTCGTCTTTTTTCTCACCTTTGTTGAAGCGAACGTTTTCCAGAACAACCAATTCGCCTTCCGCCACTTCAACGCCATTCAGATAATCTTTTTCCAGACTAACAGGAGAAGAAAGTGCACCTTTCAGGTAATCAACGACGGGTTGCAGTGAGAACTCTTCGTTGTATTCTCCTTCAGTCGGGCGTCCCAGGTGAGAAGTAACCATGACTTTGGCTCCCTGATTCAACGCAGCCTCAATCGTCGGCAAAGACGCACGGATACGTGCATCAGAAGTAACTTTGCCATTTTTTACAGGCACATTCAGATCAGCACGTATCAGAACACGTTTACCCGCCAGATCTAAATCAGTCATCTTAATTACAGACATGGTGAATCCTCTCATTGATTCTCTATAAAATTACTCAATCTTCTGTTGTGATTACATAAAACCTTTAGAGGCCATTACCAGGGTTGTATCGAGCATACGATTGGCAAAGCCCCATTCATTATCACACCATACAAGCGTTTTGATCAGATGATTTCCACTCACTCTGGTTTGTGTACCATCCACAATAGCACTGTGAGGATCATGGTTAAAATCCGTTGAGACCAGCGGCAAATTAGTGAAATCCACTATACCACGAAATGAACTCACCGCTGATTCTTGCAGTAGTTGGTTTACTTCACTGACATTAACGGCAGCACTGACTGTCACACTTAAATCAATCGCTGTTACATTGATGGTAGGTACTCGAACAGAAATGGCTTCAAACCGATCACTGAATTTGGGAAAGATACGTGTGATCCCCGCAGCGAGTTTTGTATCGACTGGAATAATCGACTGGCTGGCCGCACGGGTTCGACGTAAATCACAATGATAAGCATCAATGACTGGTTGATCATTCATGGATGCGTGAATTGTTGTTACCGTGCCCGATTCAATGTTAAACGCATCATCCAGCACCTTAATGATCGGGATAATGCAATTTGTTGTACAAGATGCATTAGAAACAATGCGATCTTCAGCAACCAATGAATCATGATTTACACCATATACCACCGTTGCATCCAGATCATTGCCTCCCGGATGGGAAAACAGAACCTTTTTGGCACCACTAGTGAGATGAGCCTCTCCATCCACTCGTTCACCATACTTCCCCGTACAATCGAGTACAATATCAATACCCAGTTCTTTCCACGGCAAATTCGAGATATCTGATTGATGAAACAGCCGTATACTGTCATCTCCTACGTGCAATACTTTATTGTTCAGGCGTACATCCCATGCAAAACGCCCATGACTGGAATCGTATTTCAATAAGTGGGCGATACCTTTTGCATCAGCCAGCTCATTAATAGCGATCACTGCAATTTCAGCCCGACGCCCGGTTTCGTAGAGAGCACGCAGAACACTGCGCCCTATTCTCCCAAAACCGTTAATCGCTACTCTGATTGTCATGTTACTCCCTGAATTTCTCTATGGTCACGCAACGGCTTAGAATAACTGAGCAACTGCAAATTGTACGGATGATTCATCATAAAATTAATCAGATTGTGACAGATAAGACATTTTGCCTATGATAACTGAAACGGTTCAGCTTATTATAAGGGAAGACTACGAGAAAAAGAGAGTAATGGCAAGGATCATTAATAGCATAATGAAAAAATTTTGATGAAAAAAAGAGCGCATTAGCCCAAAGTTTGATGCTAATGCGCTTCTTCCCCCTTTCCTCATTTCAGCAAGCCGTTTTTATTAGCTGCTTTCTGAAACCTATTCAGTTTCTAAGACCGGTTTATTTTCTAAAACCTATCCAGGGCAGGGGTTTGCTTGTTATTTCAGTAACGCCGTTGCTTTGGCAACAATATTCTCAACAGTGAAACCAAATTCTTTGAACAGCGCATCAGCAGGAGCAGATTCACCAAATGTGTCCATTCCCACAATAGCACCATTAATACCAACGTATTTAAACCAGTAATCAGAAATACCCGCTTCAATCGCAACACGAGCAGAAACCGTAGCAGGGAGAACCGCTTCACGGTATGCCGTATCCTGTTTGTCAAATACATCAGTAGATGGCATGGAAACTACGCGAACTTTACGGCCTTCTGTACTCAATTGTTCAGCGGCTTTCATTGCCAGCTCAACTTCAGAACCCGTCGCAATCAGGATTAATTCAGGCTGACCTGCGCAATCTTTCAGGATATAAGCCCCTTTTTCGATATCCGCCAGTTGTACGGCAGTACGCTCCTGCTGTGCCAGATTCTGACGGGAGAAGATCAGAGAAGTTGGGCCATTTTTACGCTCAATCGCATATTTCCAGGCTACCGCAGATTCTACCTGGTCACATGGACGCCATGTGCTCATATTTGGTGTTACACGCAAGCTGGCAATTTGCTCAACTGGCTGGTGAGTCGGACCATCTTCACCCAAGCCGATAGAATCGTGGGTATAAACGAAGATGCTACGGATCTTCATCAGTGCAGCCATGCGTACTGCGTTACGGGCGTATTCAACAAACATCAGGAATGTCGCACCATAAGGCACAAAACCACCGTGCAGAGCAATTCCGTTCATGATGGCAGACATACCGAATTCGCGTACACCGTAATGAATGTAGTTACCGCTTTGAACTTCGTTCAGAGGCTTGGAGCCAGACCACATAGTTAGGTTACTTGGTGCCAGATCAGCAGAGCCACCCATGAATTCAGGCAGAACTTTACCAAATGCTTCCAGTGCATTTTGTGATGCTTTACGGCTGGCAATAGAAGCAGGATTCTGTTGCAGATTTTCAATAAATGCTTTGGATTCAGCTTCCCAGTTTGCAGGCAATTCACCATGGGTACGACGGCGGAATTCTGTGGCTAGTTCCGGGTAAGCTTCAGCATAAGCGGCAAATTTTACATCCCAAGCACTTTCTTTAGCTCTACCGGCTTCTTTTGCATCCCATTCTGCATAAATATTCTGAGGAATTTCAAAAGCAGGATATTCCCAACCCAGAGCCTTACGGGTCGCTTCAATTTCAGCGTCACCCAGTGGAGCACCGTGACACTCTTCTTTGCCCGCTTTATTTGGTGAGCCAAAACCGATAATAGTTTTGCACATTAACAGAGATGGTTTGCCAGTTTCTTGACGAGCTTCTTCGATAGCAGACTGTATTGCAACAGAATCATGACCATCTACACCACGAATAACATGCCAGCCATAGGATTCAAAACGTGCAGCGGTGTCATCAGTGAACCAACCTTCAACTTCACCATCAATGGAGATGCCGTTGTCATCATAGAAAGCGATCAGTTTGCCTAGCTGCAATGTACCCGCCAGAGAACAAACTTCATGGGAAATCCCTTCCATCATACAACCATCACCCATGAATACATAAGTGTAGTGATCGACAATATCATGGCCTGGACGGTTAAACTGCGCTGCCAATGTGCGTTCCGCAATCGCAAAACCAACTGCGTTGGCAATACCTTGTCCCAGCGGGCCAGTTGTCGTTTCTACGCCCGGAGTATAACCATATTCTGGATGACCTGGGGTCTTAGAATGCAGTTGACGGAAATTTTTCAGATCGTTGATAGAAACATCGTAACCAGTCAGATGCAGCAAGCTATAAATCAGCATAGAACCATGACCATTGGATAATACGAAGCGGTCACGATCAGCCCAGTCAGGATTGGCAGGGTTATGGTTCAAATAGTCGCGCCATAGCACTTCAGCAATGTCAGCCATTCCCATCGGTGCACCAGGATGCCCTGATTTTGCTTTCTGCACAGCATCCATGCTCAAAAAGCGGATAGCATTCGCAAGGATTTTACGAGTGGTCATTCTTTACTCCAAGTCGGATAAAAGCGTTAGTGAACTAGAACTAATTTTCGCAGCGCAGCATACAAACCGCAATCATTAATGCCAATAAACGAAAACTATCTTAATTTCCGTTCGGCACCAATTCTTTGATTTACCCCGCTGTTTTGACGTATTTTCAAGCGAAAATACATAATCGGAGGTAAGTTTGCGCAAATAAGAGATAATTTCATAATTCAAAGAAGAGGTTGAGTTAAAGAACGATAAATGTCGTAATTTTCATCATCAAAACAAACAAGATTCACTTGTAATATATTTTGATTAATAGAAAGGTTTGAATGAATTGTTTCCAAAGCGATTTCTGCTGCCATTTTCTTCGGAAACCGGTAAATGCCTGTGCTAATATTAGGAAAAGAGACAGTTGCAATATTGTATTGTTTAACAATCTCAAAACAACTCAAATAAGTCTTTTTCAATAATTCTGGTTCATCATGCATTCCTCCATTCCAGCGAGGACCTACAGTGTGGATCACATACTTAGCAGGTAAATTCCCGGCTCCGGTGATCACCGCATCACCAACTTCACAACCACCTTGTCTTGCCCTGATTTGCATACACTCTTCCAGAATAGATTTTCCACCAGCACGGTGAATGGCTCCATCAACACCGCCACCACCTAGCAAAGAACTGTTGGCGGCATTAACAATTGCCTGAACCGCAATTGTGGTGATATCGCCCTGAATGATATTGATTCTGTTGCTGCTCATTTCGTCACCTCCCCCATAATTTTCTTATATCCAGAATAAATTCTCTTGTATAGTATTTAATCATCACTTATCTCAGACTTAATAATAAATGACAAAATCCAACCCTACACTAAGTTCAATATCAGTCCCAAACATCATGCTATTGCATTCCATCAATGCCAGACGTGATGAACTTATTAACTTACTGAATAACTGTGTCGAAAATGATGCTTCCATCGGTTTTATTGCACCACTAAAAGCAAATGAAGCAGGACATTATTGGCAGGATATCGAAGAAGACCTCGTATCTGGTCATCGTTTACTGTTGGTGGCGTTGGAAGATGAGCATATTGCAGGTTCAGTGCAACTTTCTCTTTGCCGGAAAAAGAATGGACAGCATCGTGCTGATGTGGAAAAGCTAATGGTACATACAGACTATCGCCAGCGTGGGATTGGCAGAATGTTAATGAATGAGCTGGAAGAGCTGGCAAAGCAATACCAGCGTAGTTTGCTGGTGTTGGATACACGCACCAATGATCCAGCTTCTGCCCTTTATCGAAAACTTGGCTTTGTTGAAGTCGGTGAAATCCCAAATTATGTTATTAATTCTATCGGTGAATTTTCCGCAACAACCTATTTCTATAAGTTGATTTGAAGTCTTTGGTAATCAAAGAAAAAAGCCCTGAGTTTTTAACTCAGGGCTTACAAATTCTGGCGGTGCGGACGGGACTCGAACCCGCGACCCCCGGCGTGACAGGCCGGTATTCTAACCAACTGAACTACCGCACCGCAGGGCGTTCTGGTTGAGAACGGGATGGATAATACGAGCCCCCGCACAATCCGTCAATCGCTTTTTATAATAAAATAGTGCACTTGCACAGTTTTTCACCTTAATAGCAAATTAATTCCCACTTATCATACTCTCCGTCAATGTCATTGTTCAGGTTCTGTTCGCCACAAGCAACTTCCCCCTTTCTTTTGCACCAGATCCAAACGGGACTCATGCTGAATCAATTCCTCGTCAGAAGCATAAATAACCCTCAACCCCGCCTGAGGACGAGTGATTTTTTGAATTTCTGCAACCTGCGCATTGTTGGATACTTCTCCTTCCATCGAAAAAGCCAGTGATGTCTGACCGCCAGTCATTGCCAGATAGACATCAGCCAGAATTTCGGCATCAAGTAATGCGCCGTGGAGAGTACGTTTCGAGTTATCAATATGGTAACGATCGCACAACGCATCAAGGTTGTTACGTTTACCGGGGAAAAGCTGCCTTGCCAGCATCAAACTATCCGTAATCGTACAAAATTCCGCGGTTGGCGGAATATCACGATTAAGTTTGCTGAACTCATAATCCATAAAGCCGATATCGAACGTCGCGTTGTGGATGATCAGCTCAGCCCCACGGATAAATTCAATAAATTCGTCAGCAATATCAGCAAATTTAGGTTTATCCAGCAAAAATTCATCACTGATACCATGAACCTCAAACGCTTCCGGATCAACCAAGCGTTCAGGTTTAATATAGATATGGAAATGACGCCCTGTAAGGCGGCGGTTGATGACTTCCACCGCACCGATTTCAATGATGTTATGCCCCTCGTAGTGAATTCCCAGTTTATTCATACCGGTTGTTTCGGTATCGAGGACGATTTGACGGGTAATTGCAGTGCTCATAGTGTTTTTTTGTGTCAGACTTAGAGTTTTGATTGAAGATAATATAGGAAGAGTCTACCAAATATGAGCAAACAGGTAGAAATTTTCACCGATGGTTCTTGTCTCGGTAATCCCGGCCCTGGTGGATATGGTGTTTTACTTCGTTATAAACAAAAGGAAAAAAAACTAAGTCAAGGTTACTTCCGCACGACCAACAACCGAATGGAACTTATGGCCGCCATTATCGGGCTGGAAGCACTCAAAGAACCTTGTAACGTCATTCTGACCACCGATAGCCAATATGTCCGCCAGGGTATTACCCAATGGATCTACAACTGGAAAAAACGTGGCTGGAAAAAAGCGGACAAATCGCCCGTGATCAATGTTGATCTGTGGCAACGACTGGATAAAGCCATTTCATCCCATGATATTGACTGGCATTGGGTTAAAGGGCATACAGGCCATCGGGAAAATGAATTATGTGATGAATTGGCTCGCACAGCAGCCAATTCCCCGACCCAACATGATGATGGCTATATCGAAAAGGAAAACTGACCTAATAAGAAATTAATAGCGTTGGTGAAAATTTTTCGCTGCCCCTAACGCATTACTGAATTTAGGTTTCAACAATCTGGCCCGCATAGGGTTGATAGTTAAAGGTATTGTCCGCTTGCGGGCAATAATCACATTCAGACAACCAACTATTGATGTCGTATGCTCATCGAAACTATTTCCACTCTTCCACGGTAAGACATGGAAATTAGCATGGTAAAGAACTTCATAGTTAAGCAAGCGAAGCCAGTCCAATTGACGAAAACTGGAAAACATTTGGGCACGGTAAGGTTGCCTGCGACATACAAGTGAAATCACTTTTCTCAGCCCTAATAAGCTTATTGGATTAAAACCAGAAATGATCAACCAGCCGTCATCAATCATAATCCGATCCACTTCCCGAAGCAGCCAATGAGGATCAACACTATAAGTCAACATATGAGCCAATAAACAGGCATCAACCGATTTCGCTTCGAAAGGAAGATAATGAGGATCGGCAATCACATCCATACCTTCTCCTGCCAATCCTACATTGACCTGGTGGCTGATTAGGCAAGAGCGACTGTCAATTTCTGCACTTAAATTACCGACCTTAACTAAATGAAAGCCAAAAATTTTTGGCCACCACGGTTCCAATTGACGTTCCAAAGCGACACGGTAATATTCCCCCCAAGGTAACTCAGCCCAAGATTCAGGAGGAGTTATTTGTTTGATTGCATGTACTGATTGCATGTCATCTTCCTTTCAACCTACAAAGCTATTGTTAAAATGAGGTATATAATGAAGCTTATCAGGCTCCCCGCCCTTTCAGATAACTATATTTGGTTACTTTGTGATGAAGACAAACGTTGTGTCGTTATCGATCCTGCTGAATCACATCCCGTCATGGAAATTTTAACAACTAACCAACTTATTCCCGTTGCTATCTTGCTGACACACCATCACTACGACCATGTTGGTGGTGTCGCTGGCTTGTGTAAACAATATCCTGAATTACCTGTGTATGGTCCAGAAGAGACCCGAAGTAAAGGGGCAACCCATATTATCCATGAACATGATGTCATCAATATTGGTCATTTCTCTTTTCAGATTATAGCATTACCGGGTCATACACTTGGTCACATCGCTTTCTATCAGGCACCTTACCTGTTTTGTGGAGATACCCTGTTTTCAGGAGGTTGTGGCAGACTGTTCGAAGGGACTGCTGAACAAATGTTTTCTTCTCTTGAAAAAATTGCATCGCTACCCGATGACACCTTGATTTGTTGTGCTCATGAATATACCGCCGCAAATTTGAAATTTGCGCAGTCAGTATTACCTGAAAATCAAACAATTCACGGTTATTATAAAAAAATTATTGAGTTACGCGAAAACAATCAGGCAACAGTGCCCACGACTTTACAGACAGAGAGAAAAATTAACGTTTTCCTAAATTGTCACGATCTTGATTTACAAAAAAATATCGGTATTAAACCTAATTCAATACCACTTTCTTCTGTTTTTCAGCAATTAAGGGCTTATAAAGATCGATTTTGATTTTGTTGGGTTGTCTTCTGCGTAATAGGTCAGTATGATTGCTCACCTTTTAGGCATACATCAAAAGAAAATATGAAGACAAAAGCGATCTTGTTCGCGTCTGTCTTGCTTGCCGGGTGTCAATCGGGTCTCCAACCAAAGTCTCCCTCCCAGCAGCATACACAGAAAATGTCTTCGACTAATCAAAAAGCAGAAGGTATTGCAGAGCCAGACGAGACTGCAAACTGGAAGATAAGTCCAACAGCCCAACAAGATTTGTGGGGACATATCCGTGATGAGTTGAAGATGGAAATTCCTGACAATAACAGGGTACGTGAACAACAAAATTATTATCTGAGACACAAGAGCTATCTCCAAAATGTGGCGTTACGAGCAGAGCCATATATATATTGGATCGTTGAGCAGATTGATCAACGAAATATGCCCATGGAAGTGGTCTTACTTCCCATAGTGGAGAGTGCTTTTAATCCTCATGCTACGTCTTACGCCAAAGCAGCAGGTTTGTGGCAGATTATCCCCAGTACAGGCCGCCATTATGGTTTGACACAGGATAAATGGTACGATGCTCGTCGTGATGTCGCTGCATCTACAACCGCAGCTTTAGATATTCTTGAACGTTTGAACGTGCGTTTTAATGGGGATTGGTTATTAACTATCGCAGCTTATAACAGCGGCGAAGGCCGGATCATACGTGCAATCAAAGACAATCAGTCGCGGGGAAAACCGACAGATTTTTGGTCATTAGCATTACCTCGTGAAACCATGCATTACGTCCCCAAAGTACTGGCGCTCAGTAATGTTATTCGTCACAACGAAAAATTTGACCTTAAATTGCCAAAACCCAACAATCAACAGGCTCTTGCCAAAGTTGAAGTAGGGCAACAAATCACACTATCACAAGCTGCTGAGTTATCCGGGTTATCACTGACTTCCATCAAAACCTATAACCCTGGTTATAAGCAAGGTATGACATCTCCCTATGGGCCACATTACATTATGTTGCCAAGAGAGAATGCCAGCCAGCTTAAACACTCGCTGGCAGATGAAAATGTTTTAAAAAATATCCGCCTGTCTGTTGCCAGAAATATTCATCAGCTACAACAACAGAATCATTATACTGTCCGTTCTGGTGATACGTTATCAGCAATTGCAAAACGTTTTAAGACATCCCACCATCAGCTACAAAGGTTAAATGGCTTGAAGACCGCTGATAGACTCAGGGTTGGACAAGTTTTGAAGGTTAATACTAGCGATTCTGTTACGTATCAGGTTCGCAAAGGTGATTCCTTTGCCAGCATCGCCAAACGGCATGGGGTAAATCTTAATGATCTGATGAATTGGAATAAAAACATCAAGATCAAAGACATTAAACCCGGTATCGCTCTGACGCTTTATATTAACTGATTTATCTTATCCACCAGCGTATAGCTTCCTGCCTTTCAGGCAGGGAGTTTTTACTGTGCCAGATTTTATAACCTTGTATAAAACACATAATAATTCGAATATACTCAATATATTTCAAGTTCAATAAAGGAATCTCAGCTTGTCATCATTTGCCAGTGATACAGATAATTTCCCTGATAGCTTCAATGAAATATACAAACATCTGCTACTCGCTGCCGGATACCACTTTAGTGTTACTCCCTATCGGGAAAATGAAAGCCATGAGTATGAAGCGATACGATTCGGGCTCAGTGGAAAATCAATTCTTTTTCGCCAAGCCAAAATTACTCCACGCAAAGTAGGCTACTTTGTCACATTGTGGAAAAGGCCTTTCCCTAACGCAGAAATAATGCCGTTTGAACAAAAAGATAAAATTGATTTTTGCATAATAGCAACCTATTCAGAGAGCCAGAAAGGTATCTTCCTGTTTGATTCAGATATTCTGACCAGACAAGGCATATTTTCCACTAGAAATAAAGAAGGAAAAAGGGCTATACGAGTGTATCCTTCTTGGATATATCCTGATTCAAAACAAGCAATTAAAACACAAAAATGGCAATCTTCATATTTTATAAATTTAGAAAGCCAATTACTTTCCATTGAAAAGTTTAATAAAATATTTTCTATCTAAAACAGTAACTTTTCAATACTATTTAAAAATATAATCCTAATAAAATAATTTGAAATATCATTTCAACTTGGTTATATAAAGAACCTCAAACAAAAAAGGTAACAATACTATGTATAAAAATGGATATTTTGTCACAGCAGAAATTAGAGCTAAAGAAAACATAGATCTTGATATAGTTATTAACCCGGTGTGCAAATACCCATACTCCCATCATGCAGCATAATTAATTTTGGGGTGCAGAAAAAAGCGAGCAACATGTTTATTTCTTCTTTGCAGCTTCCTGAGATGACTTTTTGTCTTTTTTTCTAATTCTTGCTGATTTCTTGCGGGCGATGAGTGGCGAAGAGCACTTTTCAAATCGCCATTAAGGTA
>NZ_JBFPEZ010000041.1:0-64325 GCF_040838225.1 Xenorhabdus sp. SGI246 | reverse complement strand
GTGTATCAGAAACTAATGAGGAATACGAAAACTTTACTTTTTCTATTGATAAGGAAGATAATCGAGTTAAATTTATTTTCCCAGATGATAAGCGTCCAAATGATGAAGTTAAATCCTTATTGAGAAATTACTCTTTTAAATGGAGTTCGACCCGTAATGCTTATGTAAGGAAAATAACAATTAATGGATTGAATGGCGGTAGGTATCTTAGAAATAAACTCATTGAATACTTTAATAAAAATGATTGAAGTTAATATTTAACTTTTTACTGAAATGTTATGGCGTTCACAAAGAGCGCCTTTATTTAAATAAATAGATATTGCAGATCTTTTGTTTAAATTTACTTGGTCGTATAATATTTACTGAAACGGCAATAAGGCCAATTCACGGTAACGCCCCGTTTGGCGTAGGAGTAAATAAAATGGATAAATCTGAATTAGTTATCGGTCAAGTAGTATCAACCGACCTGTATAATTGGGGAAACGGGGTTGTTTATGCCATTCATGGTGAGCAAAGCCCGTCTTCTGTCAGAGACTTACACGGCGTAGTGAGTACTGGCGGTTCTGCTGATTTTGATATTGTCTTCTATAATGGTACTACCACTAAGCGACTACCTGAGTGCATTTTATGGGGCATTCAGTGGAAAATTCACGATGAGATTGTTAGCCAGAATGAAATTGATTCTCTCTTAGAGAATGCGAAATGTTGTGAACTCCAGAAGCAGGAAGAGAAAGAAAAACAAAAAAAATTGCATCAAGAAGCGGTAGAAAAAACGATTAATAATAGTGATTACGCTCATTTAAATAGAGTGAGTGACAAATACGCTTATAAAGAAGCTGTAAAAAATATTCGGTTAGATCTGAAAAAACATTTTCCAAAAGTGAGGTTTTCAGTCAGGATGTCAAGAGAAAGCGTTTATGTAACTTGGAAAGAAGAAAGCAATATAAAAAAGGAAACAGTAGGAAATATTATTTTAAAATTTCAAACAGGTTATTTTAATCCTTATGAAGATCTTAAGAAAAATGAATATTCACCATTTAATGAGGTTTTTGGCGGTGTGGACTATATATTTTTTGAAATTGAATAATCGATAAAATTTAAAATTATTCTGCTTTAATGATAAATAATAAATTCATTAGAGCAGAAAATAAACCTGATATTCATGAAAATAATATAGTTCCAAAATCTAGAGGCGGCATATTGAATCGTTATTACAATGAATTTAACATGTAATATTTATTTCATTAGTTTATGTATTTATAATGTTATATTAATAAAAAAAAGAAAAATAATAAAAATACCTTTATTGTTTTTCTTTTTGGTCGTATAATGTTTTTATTGAAACGGCAATGAGGCCAATTCACGGTAACGCCCCGCTTGGCGTAGGAGTTGAATCATGTTAATTGCAAAAGAAAATCCCTACTCAGACGAAGCTGTCAACAAGTCAAAAAAGCCAGTAGTAGCTCAGGTAAAAAATGTAGTCTCTAAAAAAGCGGCGAAAACCTCAAAATCTGCGTCTAAAAAAACCGATGCACCAGAGGTATATCAGGCATTAGATGCGGTAGAAATTATTTCTATTCCACTTTCTGAATTAGTCCCCAGTGAGCTAAATGTACGTAAACGCCCAGATGATGAAACTAAACTTACTGAGTTGGCAAACAGTATCCAGGCCGTTGGGGTTTTACAAAATCTGGTTGTTCATGTGCTGGGAAATGGCAAATACGGCGTAGCCGCGGGGCAAAGACGTTTACAAGCCCTCAACACGTTATTACAAAAGGAACTGATTGATCAATCCTACACGGTTCCGGCGAAAGTAGTCAGTGAAGAAGATGCCCTGATTATCTCATTGACCGAAAATAGCCAGCGTGAGGCTATGCATCCAGCCGATCAGCTTATTGCATTCGGAGAACTAAACCGGAAAGGGTACAAAGAAGCCGCTATTGCTGACCTGTTGGGCTACACCACACGCCATGTTAAAAAGTGTCTTCGTTTGGCGCAAATGGCACCTGCACTGTTAGAAGAGCTGGCGAACGATAACATCACGCTGGAACAGTTACAGGCGTTATCTGTCAGCAATGATCATGAGCGCCAGATTGATGTCTGGAATAACTCCAGTAGCTGGGAAAAAGAACCTTATCGCTTACGACAAATCATAACACAAGACAAATCACCCGTTGCGGGTAATGCTTTGTTCGAATTAGTGGGCCAGAAAGAATATGAACAGTCAGGCGGCACATTAGAAATCGATCTGTTTACAGATGCTGGCTTTATTGAAAATCTGCCATTGTTAGAAAAACTGGCAAATGAAAAACTGAATTATATTGCGACTGAAATTGCACGTATTGAAGGCTGGAACTGGTCACAGGCGCGTATATCACCGCTTCGGGTATATTCTGATGATGCAGGAAAATATGTACATAGTGAGCCAGAAAATGGCGAAATCGTTGAAAGTTTAAAAGTGGCTTATGATGAAGCAAAAGAGTTAGCAGAAGAAGCGGATAGGTTAGCGAATTCAGAGGAGGAGGAATCTAAACGCAATGAATTATACCGGCTTTCTCGTGAGCGTGATGATCAGCTAGAACATATTGTGAATCAATCCGAAATCTTAGCGTGGACGCCGGAAGAAAAAGCAGGAAAAGGCGTATTTGTCTCTATCAATGGCGGCTGTATTGAAGTCGATAGGGGTGTTGTTGCGTTGTCAACCACTGAAAAAGAAAAAATAGCCGATACTGATCAAGATATTGAACCAGAAAATAAAGCCGTAGGTGAAGCAAGTGCCGAGCAATCACAAAACAAAGGCTATAGCGCGGCATTAACTAAAAGTTTATCTTCCGAGCGCACGTTGGCAGTACAAGCGGCATTGACACAACATTCTCATGTGGCTCTGGTTCTGCTCGTTCATGATGCTGTAAAAAAGAATTTTGCTTCCTCAGCGAGTAATTACATAAAACACCTTAATATTATCTTCGAACTTAGCAGGGTAACATTACTGGATAATGCTCCCACAGCCCGCGAGAGCAAAGCATTGTCTTTGCTTAGAGAACAACATGAACATTGGATCAGTCAATTCCCGGAAAACTGGAAAAACAGTGGTAATTGGTTGCTGGAATGGCCACAGGAGAAACTGATTTCATTGCTTGCATATTGTACTGCTAATACTGTTTCTGGTGCTCAATATGTGACTTGTTCTCATAACAAAATTGGTTCCTCTCTTGAACCTATTGAGGCTCTGATTGAGTTTGATTTATCTCAGTGGTGGCAACCAACTCAGGCGAATTTTTTCGGGCGTATTAGTAAAGATCAAATCATTGATTGTCTGATAGATGGAGGCTTTACCGGTGCGGCTATCGATGCAGGAAAAATGAAAAAAGGGGATGCTGCTGAACTGGCAGAAGATCTATTTAAAAATAAACATTGGCTCCCTGACTGCTTCAAAACTGACATTAACACCGAAAACTCAGCCGCAGAATAAGACGGAGGCACCGCCTGAAAGGGCGGTGTAGTCACCATGAAGATGATCCCTAATCATTTAGCCTTAGTGCCTGTTAACCACTTTCACTATGCAGCGTCACGGGCCATTATATTGGTCGAAGATAAGAAAAAAAGGGGAAAGCGTTTGAAACGTTATCCTTATGCTTCAGCATTGATAACCATCATTACAGATCAAAAAGGCCCAATAACGTCTGTTAATATGAAACGTGCGCTTCCTGATTATCCAGTAAATCCCCGCGAGCGTCAGAATAAGGAAGCATACATATCAGCATTAGATATATTGATTGAAAGTCAGGGGGAAATTTGTCTGTTACCGCTTTCAAGTAGTACGGTTGATCAATATTTCCCCGCGACAAAATATAAGTTGCAAGAACGTCGGAATCGGATTACCGATACCAAGAATTTAATAGCAAACCGACAAAGAGAAAAAGAGCGCCAGAAAAAGCGGCTGCGGTATCAAAGTAAACTCGCACAAGCTAACATAGAATTGGCTTATATTACGCCGAGTGAATTACAGGCATGGTATCACCGACAAAATAAGCAGGGAATATTTGAGGATGATCTCATTAACATGTTGCTTTCATGGAGTGCCCGGTTTACCAAAATTGATCTTCGCTGTTTATCCGAGGGAACGCCGTTATGGGTCGTCATGAAAGAGATGGGAGAAACGTTGAGTTATCGTTCTTTTATTGAACGTTGGTTGGATGAGATGGTGCGACCGAATAAATTGAGGGATCATAACGAGTGGGTTGGCTGAGTTTTGGCGGTGTGTAATGTGTTTTGCTATATAACATCGGAAACGATTTTATTTTTGGGGCACCAAAGGCACTTTCCCCAAAAGAGGGGAAAAGTGTCGCCTGGACTGCGCTAATCGCCCAAAAAACCGGGCGATTAGCTCCGCAGAGCCACGGGGTGTGTCTCTGTCCTGTCGGATACCAAGCGATACGTAAAACCGGATAGCCGGAGTTAGCTTCTCTACCTGTCTGTAGATCCTTAAAAAAATAAAACCTGTCGGGTAAGTGGTTGCGCCTACTGCGTGTTCACAACCACGTTGATCAAGTGTTTTTTATCGGTGAGTTGTCAATCACTAAATCGGAACCCTAAAGGGTGCCCCCGATTTAGCGTTTGACAAGATTGGCTATGGTAGCAATTTAAATAGTTACTGAAAATAGATAAACTTAATTATGACTTTATTTAAATAATATTTATTTTAGTGTGCGTATTAAAAATTATTAATAATAACAACTTAAATAATAATTAATTACTTTATTTTTTATCTATTTGGTCGTATAATATAATCATTGAAACAGCAATCGGGCTGAGTCACGGTAACGCCCCGTTTGGCGTAGGAAAATAAAAAATGAGTATACAAATTTTGAAGATAGGCCAGTGTTTGGTGAGTAATTTAGGTGATCACTATGTGATTAGTGAAGTCTTTCGCCTTGAAAAAGGGTGTAATTATCGATTGTTATCGCTTGATGTTGCCGTGGTAACTACTCTATCGCATGGTGTTATTATGCGTTCTGGTTGGGCATTGCAAGATCGAATAATGTCACGAATGGAAATTAAACAACGCATAGGCTATATTAATTCATCGAGGAAATTTTTCTTAAATAAAAATAAGATATCTTGAAAAATATTGGAATTTATTTTTTTTAATAAATAATATTGTCATTTTATCTATTTGGTCGTATAATATAGGCATTGAAACAGCAACAGGGCTGATTCACGGTAACGTCCCGCTTGACGTAGGTGTTATAATTATGAAAGAGAACATGTCCGATCTTACCCCATCCCAGTTTGAAGATATTGTATCTTATCTTAAAAGTGCGGGCACATACGATGCTATTCGTATTTTCCCAGTATGGTATATGTTAGATGGCTTGCAGGCTGTTAGTGTCCCCAATAACAATAAAAAAATTGTTATTTTTCAAAATGGGTTGCCCGTCGCAGTATATATTTTAAATGATGATGGTTGCACCGAGGGTGTTTATTATTTGTAATAAATAACTTCTATTAATAAAGGCGGGTTATCCCGCTTTTATTAAAAATACTCTTTTTGTTAATAAGTGTTTTTGAATATATTGATTTTACAATCTCATCTGAGTAGGAGATATATTGTGGTAAGTTTAAATAAAGTTTCTCTTATTGGTCATTTAGGCAAAGATCCTGAAATTCGTTATATTCCTAATGGGAATGCAGTTGCGAATCTGAGTTTAGCTACCTCTGAAACTTGGGTTAATAAGCAAACAGGGGAAATACAAAAAAACACTGAATGGCACAAGATTGTAATTTATGGAAAACTAGCTGAGATCTCAGGTGAGTATGCGCGTAAAGGTACGCTTATCTATGTTGAGGGGCAGTTAAAAACACGTAGCTGGACAGATAATCTTGACACCGTTCGTTATACTACTGAGATTGTGATTAACCGAAATGGGCGATTCCAAGTATTAGAACGTAACTTTGGCAGCAACCAAAGCGCACCAGAACAGGAAACACCAATATTCTATGAGGCTGAAAGTGACACTGGCACAGGTAAAATAAAAGCTAAGGGCAAAGGAACAAGCAAGAAAGCTAAAAGCAATCCTGTACTGGCTCCTGTTCCTCAAGGTCAAGATTTTCCACTAATTGAAAGTGATCCTCCGTTTTAAATATCTATAAAATTAAATTTGATAGCGCCGTGACAGGCGCTATTCAAGGTAATTTAATTTCCTTTTTTTAAGGAGATTAAATATGTATGAGATAATAATAAAAACAACACATAAAAAGGTGTTGGATTATATTGATTTACCCATTATTTCTATTGAAATTGTATCATTTCCGACAAATGAAATGGATTATTAAGATGAAAAATAATAACCAAGAAAATAATGAAGTGTTTTCAGTTCGCCAAAGGGTAACCGTTATTGTTAGTGAATTAGATTCGGGGTTTGGAGTTCATTTTTGTAATCATGGATTACTCAGCGGCAGTAATCATAATCTATGGTGGCCATTATCAGAGTCTGCACAGCCTTTCACTGAAATTGAAAATATTATGGTTATGAATAAGATAGCAAAAAATGTCGCTCTCATTATTCTGATAAGGCGTGAAAAGAAGTTTACTGATTACGAGGTAGTTTATAACACGTTTGAACCTAAAACGTGAACTACGGGGCACCAAAGGCACTTTCCCCAAAAGAGGGGAAAGTGTCGCCTGGACTACGCTAATCGCCCAGAAAAACGAGCGATAAGCTCCGCAGAGCCACTATGTGTCTCTGTCCTATCGGATACCAAGCGATGCTTAACACGGCCTTAAAACCCCGCTTGCAACAACCGGGTAATAATCCGGTTGTGCCGCTTTCACTGTCCAACAAGTTGGACTACAAGGACGCCCCATCGTTCCTCCGTGTCGGGTGTGTTCATACTCAATTTCAGTGTCATCACCTCTCTCAGTCAGTTCTCACGCAGAGGGCTGATTTCTCGCACAATCATTCAGGGGTTTTCAAGGGTATATGAACGCTTCGCGCCCTTGAAAACCCCTGAATGATTGTGCAAGTACGCCCTTTGCCGCGAGAGAACTCACCGAGAGATGGAATTTAGCCACAGAGAAGAAAAATAGTATGAACACACGTAACGTCAACACCGCCGCTCAAGAATCTTCCAAAAGATGGGAAAAAGAAAATCTCAATGGCGTTGTGAATTGAATTTTTAACACAGGAGAACGTAAGCATGTATAAGGCAATATCTACAACTATCACGGAAAATTATCAGAAAACAGCAACCGCCGAACTTATGTACTGGATAGACAGAGAACAGGCCGCTAAAACCGCCCCACAGGAAATTACGCTATTAGATTATATGGATGCGTTGGCGGTTTTACCTCCACAAGATTGGCAATGTGATCAAAGGAAAGGCAGCGAGTCGTTCAAGTTAGCTGAGATGTATTTTGGCAATGTGACCTATATTTACGCCAAAGTGGACGGTAAGTACTTCAAATTTCGTGATTTATGCACGTTATCACATGTTCAGATTGTGTCGCGGATTAATGCGGCCATCACACTGACAACCAAATGAGAAAAGCAGGGTTTCCCCTGCTCCCTGTGCCGATTGAACTTTTCCAGAGCAGCAATCGGCTATCATTAACCTACATGGAGAAACAACCATGAGTATGATGAGTAGTATAGTTACACCAACTCACCAGACTGTAAAGTGTAATTTTACAGAGAGTCCAGTCAGGCATCAGCGCATTAAACGCAATGATCTCGCTGTATATGAAATTGATCCCACATTAAAAGCTTTTGCGCGTCATATCCGTAAGTGTCAGCGCAAAAAGCAACCCGTTCGCATTCCTTCAATGAAGGCAAAAGCACTAGGGCAGCTTTTACGCAGTTTAGAGCTGCGTAAGGCATGGGCGTAACATTAGGTAACCCGCTCCTAACGGAGCGGTTTTAAGGGATCTTGCTGTATGTCACAGTTACATTTTGATGAGCTATTTGCGCCAGAAGTAGAGCCAGAAACAAAAACAGTAATACGTACAAAAAAAACCAGTAATATCAAAGCCGAAAATGATTTCGTTTGTAAAAATGTGCAATCACTATTCTATAAAAATTAGGTTGGAATATGAGAACTAACTTATCAGCGGCTCAAGGGGCGGAGCTACTAACCACAGTTGCCGTCAATAATGGTTTTATCAAGAGTGATAAACCTGTGTTTTTACATTAATGAGTATATATATGAAGAAAACGATTATTTGGGGGCTGGTTTTATTGGTGTTCCCGTTAGCTGCTGCTGCCAACGACATACCAACATGTGCGGTTAAAGCAGCTAATGAATTTGGTGTGCCGGAGAAAGTATGGCAAGCATTAGTGATAGACAGTGCTAGAAATAAGAATGAGTATGGCCCGATGGGATTAGGAGAGCATAGCATCACAATAATTGCAGAACATATCGGATCAACAACAGATGCTATCAGGACCGAACCTTGTGAGAACTACCGGGGCGCAGCTTGGTGGCTGATGAACCCCGCCGGGGGTAGAGAGGAGGATATTTGGGAGGCGGTAAATCGATATTTCTATGGTAATGCTCATCGAGTCAGATACCCGGTCACTGAACGGGTGAAAGCAATATATGCTAAATTAGATAAATGACAGACTACAAAAATTTAGCTTTTTTAGAATGATTGGCATTGACCAATCATTCTAAATTGAGTTACCCACCGTTTTAATTTTATTGTGGGTACGGCTTCTCTCCGCGTTCACCTACCCATCCGCTACGAACTATTCAGCTTTTGAGGGCTGAATAGTTCTACTCAATAAAATTAACCCCGTGGATAACTCAAACTGCCACGCTGCATTTGCTGGCGTTCCCCAGTGCAGCGAATGATTTTTAAACTGACGGCGACCCGTTGTATTTTCCTGATTTGAGGCCGCAAAAAAGTTCATGGTAAAGACATACACATTCTGGTAGTTCGCCATATAGAATTTGGCAATGAAAATAAAACCCGGTTTCCGGGTTTTATTACATCAAAGATCCAATTGTAAAATTTGAATTTGAAAAAAATAATGAAAACGAAATAATTAACGTATCCACTGGCAATAAGTTATAAAAAATATTCTATCGTTGATGCTAACTGTTTATAGAGTACGGGCTACATTCAAATTACCGAAAGATTTTTATGGCTTTAATGACGATGGTAAATCTTCATCAAGTGTAATCTCTATTCGTCGATTAAGTAAAGAATGAATGGTTTCAATAAGAGCTTGTAACTGAACTTCTGCTCTTTCTAACTCCGTAATTTCAGAGGGATTGAACCTAAATTTCTTATGGCGTTTGTATATCGATAGAAGATGTTGAGCCAGAATATCATCACGGCAGTACAGATAACACTCCGGTATTTCCAGGGCATCGGCAAAGCGACAAGCTTGCTGAAAATTAGGACTATGTGTGTCCGTCTCATAGTGAGAGATCCTGCTGACGGTTAGCTCATCGATTCCGGCGTACCGTGCCAGTTCAGTTTGGGTCATTTTCGCTGCTTTTCTGGCGGCTTTTAATCGCTTGCCAATCATGCCATTTCTCCAAAATTGGTCTTTATAAAGTTTAGTCATATTAATTTTATTATTTTATATAGATAAACTAATAAATTACTGATTAACTAATAAAGAATGGGGTTTTTCGACAAAAATGCATGATAGGTTTGATCGTTTAAACCGATCAATAATGCATGGATTGATCTATCAAAACGATTAGACTGAAAGGCTGTTAACCCTCAAAATTAAAAAATTAACAATCTTAAATATACTAAAAAAACAACTACTCAGGGGGCTGATGTAGTGCGCTAGCTATAGTAATTCAATATCTTATCTCATAAGGAGACTCTATCAAAACTATTAGGCTGAAATTCCGTTAACCCTCAAAATTAAAAAATTAACAATCTTAGATATACTAAAAAACGGACTACTCAGGGGGCTGATGTAGTGCGCTAGCTATAGTAATTCAATATCTTATCTCATAAGGAGATCTTTATGCAGGTATGGCGCCCTGCCTGGTATCTTCTGCGTTGCCGTGAAAATACCTGGAAGACTACTCTACAAAATCTTACTGAAGCCGGACTTAAAACATGTTGCCCTATTCTTTTAGAACGACGACGACGGAGAGATAAAAAAAATGCATACCGGCTAATTAATTCCCCAGCATTTCCTGGCTATATCTTTGTAAAGTTTAATCCTGCTCAGATTCATACAACCGCAATAAAACAGATGCCTGGCGCAATGGACTTTGTACGTTTCGGAAACCGTGTTGCAACTCTTAACCAGGACGAAATTGAAGCATTGAAAATTGTACAGCACCATCCGTCACTGGGAACAGTACGTATGGAGTCAACGCATTTATCTGATGAGTTTTTAAAACGGGCTGAAAAGATTTTTAACTCAGAAGAATCCGCTGTTCGTATCGACTTACTGTTCTCGTATTTATGGAGTAAAAATGTCAACCAAATCTACCAGGCAAGAAAAGAAAAATGAGTATTCTAATAACATTTATGTTTCGGCTGAACCGCGTAAAAAATTGGAAGAGTTAATCACAGAAATTGGATACAAAAGAGGCAAGGTTATGGCTGCTTCTGCATTTGTGCGTTATTTGATTGAGAACTACGGTAATGAGGCTAAAAAGAAAATTCTCAATAATGGGTAGAAATTATGATATCACCGGCGGCTTTTCTGGCGCTGGCGATTCAGTGTGCTCCCGATGTGGCACCCGATACATTAAGCCGCATTGTTAAAACTGAATCCGGTTTTAACCCTTGGGCTATCGGGGTTGTAGGGAAACCATTAAGTCGTCAGCCACGAACGAAAGAAGAAGCGTTAGATGCGATTAAGCAGCTTGATAAAAGAAATGCCAATTTCAGCATTGGTCTGGCACAAATTAATCGACAATATTTTGATGTAAAAGATGCTGAATCTATATTTTCACCATGTACGAACTTGAAAATGGGGTCTGATATTTTAAAAGACTGTTATTCACGAGCATTAAAGAGCGGTGATTCAGAGCAACAGGCATTGAGGAAATCATTTTCATGTTATTACAGTGGAAACTATACAAGGGGATTTAAGAAAGAAAATAACAGTACAAGTTATGTGGAAAGAGTCATTGCAGCAAATACTACAAATATAAAAGTTCCTGCATTGGGTGATACACCTGTTTATGATGCTTGGGACGTTTTACAGCAATATCCTAAATATAGTGAGCCTGCGGCTGAAAAAATTAATGAGGAAAAAACAGATGATAAAAGCTAACGCGAGAGAAAAGGCCATGAAGAAATATGTTTTACTGGCTATTTCAATGCTCGCATTTTCACCCTATGTACTTGCTGCCGGTGGCAGTACAGGCTGGCTGGATACACTTATTCAGTATGCTAAGAATATTCAGATTGGGTTATATACATTAGCAGGCGTGATTGTACTTTGCTGTGTCATTATTTCCGGTATCCGTTTAGCAATTTCTCGTATGTCAGGAAACAATGAGAAGACATTCTGGGACTATATCGGTGATCTCAGTATGGCTATCTGGATCGGTGGGGCTGTCATCTTCTTCACTGCTATGTGGCAGGTGTTTGGTACTACTTCCTGATAATTACAGGGGATAATATGGATGGTGAAGATTTATCCTTTGAAAGTTATAATGCAATGGGACGAACGGCTTCCTATCAAGGAGTTCCGCAGTTCGTACTTCTGGGAATTATCTTTCTTGGGATTATTATCACTGGTATCAGTTGTTCTCTTTTTAGCTGGTATGGTCTGATTGCTTTAATTATCCCCGTCACCTTATTTATTGTAGTTAGAATTATTTGTGAGTCTGACAGTCGTTTTCTGACACGCCTCCGTTTTATGCTGGGGCGTTACATACGAAATATGGTGTACGGGCGTGCTTTATTGATAACTCCTTGCAATCCACGATGGAATCAATTTTATGGCAGGCGAATTGCGCAAAAAAGGTTTATCTCCAGAGATTAGAGTGCCGTGGATGAATTACCATGTTCATGAAAATATGGTTACGCTTTCGGGGCAACGTTTGATTAGTGTCGTCAGGTTTAAAGGTGTTTCTTACGGAACAAAAGAAAAGCCAGAATTGAATAGAATGTTCACCAATGAAAATCGGTTTTTTCTTTCTCTTGGAAAGAAAGAAGGAAAAAATTTGATGATTCAAACATGGACAACAAAATCTTCAATATCACTTGATGCGGAATACCAAATCGAATTGCCTGTATTGCAAGATTTTGTTGATACCTACACAGCACCTTTCCGAAAAGGGAAATACCGACAAGTCGGTTATACAATGGCCTTCATTTTGAAATATAAAGAACTAGATGAGGGTATCAGCCGTATGAACGAAATTCTCATTATGGTTGAGAAGATGTTGAGTGCATTTGAACCTTCGGTTCTGGGGGTAGAGGAAAATGCAGCGGGATCGGTTTACTCACAGGTTGGTCGGTATTTTTCTCTGTTAATTAACGGTGAAGAGAGAGATGTCATGCTCTCTGATACCCGACTTGGGGATGCTATCATTGACAGTGTGACCAACTTTGCTCCCTACGATTATGTTGAAAATCGTCCCAATAGTGGTGGGGTGAGGTATGCCACTACATATGATCTGCGAGATTACCCCTCAAAGACGGTTCCGGGAATGTGGGATGAAGCTATTGAAGAGCAGTTTGATTTTTCGTTAGTACAGACCTTCATTTTTGAAGACAGAAACAAATCTAAGGTCAATTTTGCCAAACAGACGGTGGATCTGATCTCGGCAGAAGGTGAAACAAAACAAACTAAAGCATTGGAGGAAGCAACTCAGAGCATTACTCAGGGCGAGAAGATGTTCGGACGCTATCATGCGGCTCTTATCGTTTATGGCGATACCCCACAAAAAGCCATTGATAACGGCGCTACTTTGGATTCCATTTTTTCTGCGAGAGATACCCGTTTTATCCGTTCCACAGTAACGAACGACGATTCTTATTACTCTCTGTTTCCTGGTTGTACTATCGCAATGTACCCGGTTCCCAAATCAACAGAGAACTTGGCCAGCGGTTTTTCCTTACATGCTTCTCCAGTGGGGAAAGCAGAAGGGAACCCGCCTGGTGACGGTAAAGCTTGGATGCCGTTTCGTTCAGCGAATGATGCTTTGTACTTCTTTAACGCTCATAACAGCCCAGTAGGAAAGAATAATACAGGTGAGCGTCTGCCTGGCCATATTTCCGTTGTTGGTAAGACAGGAGCGGGTAAAACAACTCTTGAAGCTGAATTAATTGTCTTCGCTAGTCGTTGGGATCCTCTCTTATTTTGTCTGGATTACAACCATTCGTTTGAAAACCTATTGCGAGCATTATCGACAGAGTATTATGTGATAAAGCCAGGGGTATCGACAGGCATTAATCTGTTTCAGTTGGAAGACACCCCAGAGCTGCGCAGCCAATTGTTCGATATGGTTCAGACAATGGCTGGTGACTGTAATGATGCCGAAGAGAACCAAATTAAACAGTCTATTGAGGCCGTACTTTCACACTCTGTGGTTGAGAACCGAGGAATGTCGCTGCTTCTGCAAAACATTGCCCAGACAGAGGATGAGAATTGTCTTCATGTACGCTTGCGGAAATGGTGCCGTGTCTGCCCTGATAGTTCGGAAGGACGCTATGCATGGGTTTGTGATGCACCAGTGAACCTTTTTGACCCTAAAAAATTCCGCAGACTTGCTTTTGATTGTACCCGTATCATGCAGAAAACATTTTTCACGAAAAATCTCGAAATGGTGGAGATATTTCTGAACACAATGTTTTTCCTAAAACGACTTATGCATCAATATCAATCGGCAAATATGCTCCTAAATATTATTGCTGAGTGCTGGATTCCTCTCTCGTTTGACAGTACAGCGGATGCAATCAAGGAAATATTAAAAGCAGGTCGAACCAGAGGAGAAATACTGACTATGGATACTCAGCAACCTGATGATCTCAGTAAATCAACTCATGGTGCATCTGTAATTCAGCAGGTAGTCACTCAAATATGGTTAGCAAATGACCAGGCGGACGCGAAAGAATATGAAAAGTTTAATATAAAGGGTAAGGAATTTGACATAGTGTCTAGGCTGAACCCGTTAGCGCGTGAATTTCTTATCAAACAAGGTCAGCAATCTACTGTGCTGTCATTTGATATGACAGATGATTTGAAATATTGGCTTCCTCTTCTATCAACAACAATAGGAAAGGAAGGTAACGTCCATATTGCTTCCAGTATTAGGGAAAAATTGGGAACGAATGACCCTAAAATATGGGTTGGTGAGTTTCTGGACGAAATGCAGCGTATTAATAATAAATAAGGATGAAAATGGAAAAAAGTCTAATAGCAATAGCGATCGCATTGGGAATAGGCTTAACACCAGTTATCACTACGGCATCGGGTATACCAACTATCGATGTGGCGAATATCGCTCAATTGGTGGTAAATGCTAAACAACAGGCAGATGAAGCTCTAGTACAGTTGAATAAAACGAAGGAGGCGATTCAGCAGGCTAAAAATCAGTATGATCATTACAAAGGTCTGGTAACGGGTAACGACCAGTTGGGTAACTTCTTGAATGATCCGCTGCTTAACAAAGTATTACCGCTTAATGATTGGAACAATATATACACCAATGCAAAGAAGTTGACTGATTTGCGCAATCGTTATGGCCTAACGTCCAGTGACCCCAACGTACAGAAATCGTTTGATCACTTGTTATCCCAAGCTGGAGCGTTTGAAGATATGTATAATGCGGCCTCACAGCGTATAAAAAACGCTGAACAGCTCCGTCAGAAACTCAACACAGTACAGACGCCACAACAACGTGGAGAACTAGCGTTGCGGCTACAACAGGAGCAGTTGGAGTTGCAGAACCAACAAATGCAACTCCAAAACATGCAATTGCTGATCCATCAGCAAGAAAAACTCGCTGATAAGAAGAGAGCACAGGATTTATGGGATTACGCCGTAGGGAAGACCAAAAAATTACCTACTGGCAATTGACACCATGAGCCGATTTGTGATCCCCTATACTTTATATACATGACTCAGGAAAAAAAGATGAAAAAAGTATTTCTTTTATCTGGACTGTTGTTAGGGACACTGGCGCTCTCCGGTTGTAACGATAGCGGTGAACAATTTATTGGCAACTGGAAAGCGGTGAGTACCTCAGAAGGAAAGCCATTGTTGAAGTGGATGGACGAACGAATGACCATCACTTGTAAAGATAGTACCTGCCATGTTGTTAGTAAGTTTTTGAACAACGGTACTTGGTTTACTCAGGAATCCGATTGGAAAATTGATAATGCTTCGACTATTTCTACGGCAAACGGTATTGAGACCATGTACTTAGAAAAAAACAAAATTCATAAATCTAATAGGATCTATGAAAAACAAGTGGAGTAGATATGGCGATAGAGTTGCACATTGCAGAAACTCTATACCAGACAGTCGATAACTCTCTATCAGGAACTATATCAACCGGCACCACATTATTAATGATTGGTGTCGGTTCCCTTTTTGGGGCGTTCTGGGCGATAGATCGAACGCTTAATGTGCTGTCATGGTATTTCAAAGGGTTTAATAGTGTTCTTCAAGACGAAATATTTAACGCTATAAAATCAGCCTTTATTATATTTAGTGCCTTTAATGTTGATTGGTACATGAATGTAGTAGTCCCGTTTGTTAATGGAATGCCAACTTGGGCTATACAACAATTATCAAACGGAGTAGTAGGCAATAATCAAGTGGATACTTTAATAAATAGTTTCTTAAATGGAGTTATTAATTATGTAAATGTCACTGATTTTTCTATAACCAATTTTAAGACTACGGCTGTTGCAGTAATAACGATATTAGTTATGCTAATTGGTGGTATCCCCTTTTTAGCACTTTGCGTTGCAACTTTAATGACATTGAAAGTATCTACATCTCTTTTTCTTATTATTGGTCCGTTATTTATAGCATTTGGTCTTTTTGATCAAACAAGACAGTATTTTTGGGGATGGGTATCTTTACTTGGTGGTTTTATGTTGACGCAGTTGATATTTGGCGTGGCTATTACACTTGAGATCAACTTCCTGAATAGTTTTGTTATAACGAATGGAGAAGTAGATAGTTCTCTTGGTGGTGCATTTGCACTCTTATTTTACTTTGGTACGTTTAGTGCTATAGCATCGGAAATACCAAACTATGCAGCAACTGTAATGGGTGGCTCTCCGAGTGGCGTTCATGGACTCAAGAAATTGCTAATGAAAGGTACTGGATTAGGAGCTGCAACCCGAATGTCTAGAGCGTTTAGAAATCGTATCCGTCCCGCCTAATATCAACAGTTATTCTGTATCTTAATCTGAATAGTGAATTTTATTATGACCAATAGACTTTGTTTATGGTTGTTAGCATCTTTATTCATTATATCTGGCTGTAGTTCGCATATGGATAAAAACATACATGCTGATGAATGGATTAATGTTAATAAGTTCACGGCTAATAACCATTCTGGAGATTGATATGTTTGGAAATAGAAAAAAGGAAGTAATAAAAGAAGCCTATGATATTGAAAAAGGAAAAGACAATCTCTCACCCGAACAAGGCAGAAATATAGGAGAGGCTAGTCGTGCCTACGCGCAAGCCGCACTATGGTTTGAGAAGCATGTGGCAGAAGAGGAAAAGAAAAAAACTAAAAATGCTAAACGATTAAGTATCTTTTTTGGTGTTATTACTTTCATGTCAATTGGTGCCGTTCTTGGTTTGACTCCATTAAAAACAGTAGAACCATATCTTCTTCGTGTCGATAACAACTCAGGTTATACCGATATTGTTAAATACGGAGGAGATAATGATGCTAATGAACGTGATGATTCATTCTGGACTACAACTTATGTGCGGCAGCGAGAGAGTTATAATTTTTCTACGCAAGACTCTCGTTACCATATTGTCGATTTAATGTCTTATCCGGGAACATTTACCGAGTATAAAAACTTCCAGTTATCCAAAAAAGGATATATGGAACAGTTGGGTGATAAACGGCAAATCAGAGTCGATATAAACAACATCATTTTTTCTCAAAGAGATAAAGACAAGCATAACGGAACAGTTCAAATACGATTTACGAAAACCATTCTCGATGATGCTGGCGTTCCTGTTCAGGAAATACCTGCAACAAAATGGCTTGCTACGCTCTCATTTGATTACGGCAAACCGCCAAAAGTGCAAAAAGATGATTGGCTTAACCCTAGGGGCTTTGCTGTGCGCTCGTATGAGTTAAGCCAGGAGGTAGGATATTAACGATGAAAATACACTTTTTGGCGTTCTGTATCCTCACGGCTTATGCATCTGTGATTCATGCTGAAACTGTTGGGAAGGGATCTCAGTTGGATAAACGCATTCAGACGGCGACCTACTCGCCAGATAACGTCTTTCGGGTGAATGCTTCGGTTGGTCGGGCAACGATAGTGCAACTTGAACCCGGAGAAACCATCAGACGTGATACGGGGATGATGGCGATGGGAGATCCTGACGCATGGGAGGTCGGTCCGAATAAATCAGGTGATAGAGTGACGATAAAGCCCAAGACTGACCAGGACCCTAATACAAACTTCATTATTAATACTGACAGACGTACTTATATTCTGGAATTAAAGTTAGTGAAGGATGTGGCACAAACAACTTACTTATTACGCTTTAATTATCCGAAACCCCCGAAAGTGGGTGAAAGCCCATTTATTGATCGTCAATTAAATCAGAATCCATGTTCTGGTAGAGAAAACCGCCGTTATGAGAAGAAAGGCGACCTCATTATTTCCCCTTCTGAGGTCTGGGATAATGGTACTTTCACGTGTATGAGGTTCCCGACAAATGCACCTCGTCCCGTTGTTTATGAAGTCCTTCCTGATGGAACTGAAACGCTTGTTAATTTCCATAACGTAAATGACATTTTGGTTATTCACAGCGTGAGTGCAATGTATAAATTGCGATTGAATAAATTGGTGCTCGCTGTAAGGACTAATGTTAACAATACTGGCTTTTATAATTATAACGGCACGACTACCGGTGAAGTTAGGGAGACGATAAATGTCAGAAAACAATAATGCTGACGAATCCACAAAAAATACACCTCGTGGCGATTTTAATCTTTTGGGAGTAAAAAAAGACCGAAAACCTAAAGCTAAAGTTTTGCTCGTTATTAGTGGAGGGGTACTTTTCCTTTTTATGGCGCTTGGCGTTATTTTCTATTCTGCATTTCAGGCTATGAAAGCAAATAATCCTAATAAAGTTGATGAATCAAAAGTTAAAGCTGATGCTGCATTGGCGGCAAAGCCTATCACCGATGATGATATTCAAAAGAAAAGAGCGCAGATCCTCAAAAGGCGACAGCAAGAGGAACAGAAAAAGCAGGAAGACTCAGCCCTCAATCCCCCGCAAATCGGTAAGACAAATGCAATAGCAGATCCAGAACAACCAAGCCCAGCATATTTACGAAAACTCAGTGGGGGTATTGTTGTTCAGGAAACTGGCGGTGGTGAAAACAGCCAGTCACAATCAACCAGTAGTGATGCTGACGAGCAGCGTATTCGTTCTTATGCTCAGGCCGAACCGATGATGCCTGATGTGGATGGATCTGCAAACATGGGTGTTCCAAAAGATAATACCAGAGGCGATATCTCTGATCTTAACGGTTCCCGTTATACCCCGACTGGCGCGTATCTCTCGCCAGAGCGTAAATTTCTTCTGAAACGTAAATCAAACCTGCGCTGTGCGCTGTATACCGCGGTAAAAACGGATCACCCTGGATTTGTTAAATGCATACTCACACAACCGCTTTACTCGTCAGACGGTAGCGTGATCATTGCTGAAGCTGGGGCTGAATTGGATGGTGAACAGAAGGTTCAGATAAGGCCAGGACAAACCCACGTATTTACAACCTGGACAGACCTCGAAACAACCGCAGGGGTTCGCGCTAGCCTTAATGCTCTTGGTACTGGTGCTATGGGGGAAAGTGGCACAGAAGCCTATGTCGATAATCATTATGGGAAACGTTTTGGTGGTGCGGTGATGTTGTCCTTTATCCAGGATGCTTTTGCGAGTGCCGCCAATGCCACTAAACGCAACGACTCTACCTACTCTTTTGATAATAGCGAGCGCAATGCTGAAAACATGGCAACCAAAGCGCTGGAAAATAGCATTAATATTCCGCCGACGGGTTATGTACTTCCTGGAACCGTTATTAATGTGATCGTTGCGCAGGATGTGAATTTCTCATCAGTATTCAAGACAAGATCGGTAAGGTGATTTAAATGGCACAATACAACGCAAGAAAATTTATGTTTGAAAATGTTATCGAAACTTGGATTTTTATGAAGTGCCTGATTGCAGGACATTCCGACACGATAATATCAGCTAATACTAATGCAGAGATGGTAATTCATGAGTTTTGATCATGCCGCATTGGCACGAGATTTCCTTAATCAAAGCGGTGTGCATGAGTGTTTGAATCGGCCGGGTATTAGGGATGTGGCAATTAATAGACCAGGGGAAATATGGCTTGAAGATGAAACTGGATGGGTAAGGGAAGATAAACCTAATCTTGATTATATCCTTTGTATGAAGTTGGCAAATTCTCTAGCTGCTTATAATAACCAAAGCCTTACAACTAAATCGCCAATCAAAACTATTGAATTACCGGATAACGAACGTGGCTTGATTGTCATTCCTCCTGCATGTGAGAAAGGAACAATATCTATGACATTCCGTAAACCTTCACTGGATAGGTTTACTTTGCAGGGGTATGTAGATAGTGGGCGATTTGAGAATGCTCGTGCGATTGAGAATAAAGGGCAGGAATTAGAAGAATGGCAAATAATATTGAAGAGTTACCATCAAAAGAAAGATTGGGTAAATTTCTTTATTCTGGCGATTGAAAGGAAACTGAATATTATTATTTTTGGCGGAACGGGTTCTGGTAAGACAACGTTTGCTAAAGCATTAGTTGATTTATTCCCTATTCATCGTCGAATGCTGACTATTGAAGCGGTAAATGAATTAAAACTACCACTTCATCCAAATCATGTTCATTTAATCTACGGCGATATTATTACCCCAAAAGAGCTTGTTTCGTGTTCACTACGCATGAAGCCGGATCATATCTTTCTGTCCGAGCTGACAGGTGATGAAGCCTGGGATTTTATGGAACTGTTGAATACAGGGCATCCCGGCACTATAACAACGGCTCATGCCAACGACACGCTTTCTGGCTATGGTCGTGTTTGCGGGATGATCAAGCAGTCTCCGGTCGGGATGGGGCTTGATTATGACTATATAGAGCGGCGAGTCAGAACGTCATTTGATATCGTCCTTTATATGGAACATACAAGGATATTAGAAGTTCATTATGAACCTGAAATTAAGAACCGACTTTTAAATGGTGTCTCTGGGCGGTAATTATGAAAACATTCTTCTTTGGTATAACTATATGGATATTGGCAGTTGTCGTTTGTGTTGTGATTGGTAACTATTCCGGTGGGGCACTACATCTTTATTTGTCCGATGTGCCAGTCAGTCAAGTGACATGGTGGTCATTATATAATGGTGTACATTTACCTTTTAAACATCCAGATTTCGCTAGTGCTGTATGGGGCAGTGTGCTGGCTGCATGGATAGTGTTCTTACCTGTGTTTGTGGCAATTATTTTTCTTTGGTTGTACTTCATGCCAAAAAAAAATTCACTTTATGGTAATGCCCGATTTGCCAATAACCGAGAGCTTGAACCTCTTCACTATAAAGGCGATTACAACTAAATTTTACCGGATTAAAGGATTCCGCTATGAGTAAAGGTAAAAAGAAAAAATATCCAAGTATCATAATTGGTAAACATCCCACTAAAAACATTTTTCTTACATCATACGGTCAGACCTTTATTCTTCTGGCTGCCCCACCGGGGAGTGGTAAAGGGGTGAGTTTTGTTATTCCTAATCTGTTGTCATTTCCTGATTCAGTTGCGGTGAATGACCCTAAATTCGAAAACTGGAACATTACATCGGGTTTTCGTGCTGCCTGTGGCCATGAGTGTTATCGTTTTTCTCCTGAACTACTGGAAACTCATCGCTGGAACCCGTTGTTTTATCTCTCTAGTGATGAGCTGGAACGTTTCGCCGATATCAAAACCATAGCCACTACACTTTTTGTCTCACCAAACCCTGAGAACCAGGCTTTCTACAATAACGCCGGTAAGATCTTCTCAGCTCTGGTGCTGTACCTGATGGAAACACCTGAATTGCCACTCACGCTTCCACAGGTGTACGAAATAACCAGCTTGGGTGAAGATTTGCCTCAATGGGTAGAAGATACCATTGAGGCAAGGGATAACGAAGATCGGGCGCTGTCTTCTGAATGCATTCGGGAAATGATGAATATCATATCCATATCTTCAAACCCGAAATCGTGGTCTATCTATATGGATATCCTCTCCGAAGTTTTGGGGATGTTTGGTGAGAAGAAAGTGGCATGGGCTGTTTCAGGAAACGATATCGATTTTTCTAAAATGCGTGAAAGAAAAATGAGCGTTTATTTTTCCGTCACTAATGATGCAGTAGATAAATTTGGTACTCTCATGAATTTGTTTTTCACTCAATTAATGGGGGCTAATTCAAAGGTTTTACCAGAGGATGGCGGCTTTGATGAAAATGGTGAACCTCGTCTTAAATACCAGATAGGTATGTTTATGGATGAAACAAAAGTCATGGGACGAATTAAAGCATTTGAAAATGCGCCTGCACTTTTACGCGGTTATGGATTTAGATTTAACTTTATATTCCAGAATAAAGCACAATTACGGGCCAGGAATATGTATGGTAGGGAAACCGCAGATGCAATGATGAATGCCTTTCATGTTGAAATTGTTTACGCGCCGGCAAAACAAGATTTTCCAGCCGCAGAAGAATACAGTAAAGCGCTGGGAACAACTACAGTTCCTGTAACAACGTACTCTGATAATGTCGGTGGAAAACAAAAAAGTCGAAGTCGTAACCGAACCGTACAACCCAGACCCTTAATGTTGCCACAAGAAATACTCGATATGCCGTATGATGAGGAAATTGTCTTTATCCAAGGTAATAAAGACACTAAGCCTTTAAATATAAAAGCAAGGAAAATCTTTTGGTATAAAGAAGATGTTTTTAAATTAAGGGCAAATATGCCTCGGCCTAATATACCTTTGGCGAGTCGGGAACAATTGGACGGAATCGTTATCCCTATGCGCAAAAAGGAACAACATCTCAATGCTGAGTTTAACGAAAGTTTTTCAGCCGTCATTGACGATGAAATTAAAAAAAGGCTTTGATATGCGAACAAAAAAAATAATCTTGGTTGGCTTAATTACTAATGCATTATCGGCGTGTAGTTCACCACCTAAACTCTCTGAACCAGAGGGAGACTGGGTAAGTTTTGAACCTGTCGTATCTCAAATACCTTCTAGTCAAATTCATCAAAGTAGTGCGGTAGACATTATGTCGCAGCCGATGCCAGCAACAATATTAACAACAAGACAAGGGAACTACAGTAAAACGTCTTTCGTTACCGATGATGGGAAACACATTCCTTTATACACAGCCGTGCGTAAGATTGTACCTGTATCATGGGGTGTAAAACTCTCGCCTGATGTTTCTCAGAATTTCCGGAGCAATGTTTCATGGACTGGCAATGATCAATGGCCTCATGTGCTCCGAAAAATGCTTACCAGTTATGGTCTTGTAGCTGATATTAGCGAAACCAAAAAAGCAGTTTTTGTTAAGTATAGTACACAAACGGCAGCGCCAGTCACGACGGCAACAGGAAAACTTTTATCTGATAAACCAGTGATATTAGCAACAATCGGTAAAGATGGGAAAACAAGACTTCCACCTGTAACACCTGCTGTTACTCAATCGACCAAGCAGATTACGCCGGAAATACCTAAACCCATTATCAAATCGGCACCTGAAATTAAGGTCTGGAAAATTGATAAGGGAACTTCTTTGAAAAAAGGATTTGAATCGTGGGTATCAAAAGAAAAATGTCCGACAGGAAATGGAAAGTGGAACGTTAGGTGGGATACGGATACCGATTACGCAATTGATTATCTGCTTTCATTTAGTAGTGCATCTTTTGAAGATGCGACCCGCCAACTCTTTAATCTCTATCGTAAAGCACAAGCCCCGCTTTATGTCAGCGGGTATCGCCATCAATGCCTCATCGTAATCAGTGATAGAAAGTGAAAATATGAAAACAACACTGTCAATTATTATTGCAGCTTTAATGCTTTCTGGCTGCGCGATGCAACGAATGAATGAAGTTAAGAAAGATGCCGAAGAAACAGAAAACAAAGCCTCTTCGTTGATACAAAAAATGGAAGATAATTATCCGATAGTTCAGTTCCAGAACGGTCAGTATATCAACCCAACCCCACTGCCAAAGCCTAAATATGATGCTCCCCGACCGGTGGTTAATTGCCAGGTTATTTATAAGGCAGTCAGGCCACAGGATATTTTTCAGTTTAGCCAGGATATCAGTGAACAATGTCGTCTTCGTATCCGCGTCACTCCTGATGCTGCTTCATACCTCAACACTGGCGCTGAAAAGGGTTCAAAAACTCAACGTTTGTCCTCTGTGCCGTCGCCTGTCATTAACAGCAACGAAATGAAGCCTCTGGCTATGTTTGGCGCTGAAGCTAACGGAAATGACACCGTTTCAATTGCTGCCATTGCACGTACTATTACTGATGTTAGTTATTCAGGGACGCTGGGTGGCCTTCTTGATCTCGTTTCGGGTCGGCTAGGTATTTCATGGAAATACGACAACGGAAATGTAGTGTTCTATTACCTTGAAACGAAACGGTTTGATATACAGCCAGCCGATGCTAAATATGCACTTAAAGGTGCGGTAATAAGCGGTCTGTCCAATGCTACCGGCACTGATAGTAGCGGTAGTGGTGGTAGCTCCAGCACCGGAGTATCAGGCTCAGGCGGTTCTACCATGTCATCAACGGTGGAAATGGAGAACGCTCTTTATAAGGACCTGAAAGAAACCGTACAGAGCATGTTAACGCCTGGAGTTGGTCGTCTCAGTCTTAATGCAACAACCGGCACTTTGATGGTGACGGATGTACCGGATGTTGTCAGCCGTATCGGGGAATACCTTGAAGACGAAAATAATGCTCTAAGCCGCCAGGTAATCCTTAAAGTGGTTACCTACACAGTGAATACGGATGTAAGTGATATGGTCGGCATAGACTGGAGTCTGGTCTGGAAGTCTTTGAATGGGAAATACGGTATCTCACTGGCGAATACGAATAGCGGGATGTCCAGTGACGCTATTTCAGGGGGAGTTAATGTGCTCGATACGGCAACAGGTTACGCTGCTCAGTTTGCAGGTTCATCGTTCCTGCTTGATGCACTCTCTAAACAGGCACAAGTATCTGATGTGAAGACCAGCACGATCATGACGACTAATATGGCGGCTGCACCTGTATTAGTTGGACAACAAACGACTTATCTTAAAGATGTGACTACAACGGCTTACGCGAAAGGTGATGCGACGGTTCCTTCTCAATCACTGATGCCTGGCAGTGTTACTACCGGCACAAATATCACGATCTTACCAAAGATACTGAAAGGCTCTGATCGCCTGATGCTTAATATGTTTATGGATATCTCCAGCCTTAAACAAATTCGCACAATAACGTCAGATACTCAAAAGATTGAAGCCCCGGATATTGATACCCGCTCACTACAACAGCGTGTATGGCTTAAACCAGGCCAAACATTAATCATGTCTGGCTTTGAGCAAAATATAAACAACTCAAACAGGCAAGGTATAGGTTCACCCCACAATATTTTATTGGGTGGGGCATTGTCCGGAGCGAAATCTAAACAAATTTTTGTAATTACGGTGACGCCATATGTACGCTAGACAGAAAATAAAAAGGAAAAACATCGACAGCGCTATAAAGGAAACCCCAATTCGTATTTTGACTATTAATCATTATCGTTTTGTTGTTGGTCTTGAATGGGAAACGATCAAGGCTCAACGAAATTTCATGAAAGAAGTGAAGAAAATAGGAAAAGCGCGTAATCTCGATGTTGTTGCTATTCGTAACGTTGACGCATCGCCACAGGCTGGTTTTGCCCCCAAAACCCGACAAAAATTGCGTGGTCATTACTCACTCATTGTTGCCTTAGCCTCCTTGCTAAAAGGTTGCTGTATTGCCGTAATCCCGTTAGGTCAAAATAAGAACAATGAGAAAGAATATACCCTGGTTGGTCGTACTGAGAAAGGCTCAATTCACCCTATTTCAGATACGATCCATACCGGAAAGGATATCAAGCAAGTTGTACTGGATTTGAAGCAGGAGCTTCGTGGAAATCAGCAAGATATTAGTATCCCTGTTTATGGTGATCCGGCGCTGTTTACTTGGATTACTGAGTCTCTGGATTTTAAAGCGCTATTAAAACCTCCTAATATGAGCAAGGATTTTCGGCTTAAGCCCCTGAACTGGGGAATGACTAAAGGCCAGTTAATCGGTTTTACTGCTGCGTTGGTGATGTCGGGTGTGACTGTATTTTTTATTCTTCATTATTTTGATGAGCAGGACAGGATAAAAAGAGCCGCTATTCAATCTATGCTATTGAAACAGGAGGAAATAAATAAAAAAGCAAGATATAAGGCTGCCTTGGATAAGATGAAGCATCCCTGGATAACATCTTCTTCAATACCTGTGTTTTTGCAAGGTTGCGAAAAGGGATTAAGAAAACTACCTATCTCCATCGCAGGTTGGACGCTTGCAATGGTGAAATGTAGCCAAGAAGGAATGAGCGCTAATTTCAACAGGCCGGATAATTCTGCTGTGACGTCAGAAGAATTCGTTAAAGCTGTAAGAAAAATCTATGGTACAGAACCCGATTTTAATGTTACGCAAACCTCAATGTCGGCGTTGAGTATTGCGCATAAATTACATCCGAACGGTGATGATCCCATGCAAAACATGGGGCAGCAATTGCTAAAGGTTATCTCATTATTTCAGTCTGTGAATATATCGGCTTCTCTGACTGAGGTTTCGATTAAGGACATAACGAAAAATGAAGAAGGAGAGGATTTACCACTACAGGACTGGAAAGAATACACCTTCCATGTTGAAACCCATGTGCCACCTCAGCTTGTATTTAAAGGTGAGGATTACACTGGGATCAGGATTAACAGCATCATCTATGAAATCGGACAAGATCAGGGTTCAGTCATCTATAAAATATCGGGGTCAGTGTATGGCATACGTTAATAAGATTCTTGCTACTTTGTTGCTTATGACATTTGGTGCATGTGCAGAAACCGGGACGGTCTGGGATTTAGATAATCTTCAAAAACAGAGAGTTTTGTACGAAGCAAAAGCCGCACTCAATAGAGCTAAAGCTGATGCTGAAGGGCATGATTATGATTCAGGAATGTCCATGACTCCCGGTAACCCGTACTCAACATCCAATGGCGGGGGCATACAGACGTCAACCGCTGCCCTGTTTCCACAGTTGGTAAAAATTAACGGAAAGAAGGCTGTTATCAGCCTGTCTGAGGGTAACACAACGACTGTCAGTCCCGGTTACATGCTGCCGGGAGGAACCTGGCAGGTATTAAGCATAGGCTTAAGTGGCGTAAAGATAAAAAATATTTCCACACAACGCACACAGGTACTCAATTAAGGAGTGGCAAATGCAATACTCTGAACAAACCCATAGCTTAGTTAATATTTATCACGTTTTAGAGGGAATAAACCTGTCAGAAGAAGTTAAGAATAGTGTCAGACTTTTAAAAAATAATGAAGAAGATTCCTATCAGTTATTTGTGCTGGATAAACTGACGGGAAACCCTCTGTTTTTCGACTTAACAAAAAACTTGCGGAAAAAAAATTTCAGGCCAGCGATTAATTGGGTGACACGTGAAGAAATAGCAAAATTATCTGATGCATTTGATACAACCAGTACACCTTCACAGAAGAATGAGAGTGAAGCACAAAATACGGTTATCAGTATCATAAAGAAAGCTGTTGAACTGCGAGCGTCGGATATACATTTTCGTATCGACTCTTCTTACTTTCAGGTGGCGTTCAGAATTGACGGAATAAAACGAAATATCCCGCAATTTGAAGAGTCTGCGGAAAATGGAAAAAAGATTGTGCAGACGCTGTTCAATACGATGAGTACAGAACAGAGTATGGGGACTTTGAGCTATAACGAACCCTGTGATGCCCGAATAAAAGAAGAATTCGTGTCCGACTTCGGTTTGAGTACCGGCCGTTTTGCAAGCCGTCCGGGTAGTGCTGGAACGCTCTTGGCTGTTGTACGGCTGATTACGAAGCGTAAACAGCAATTAGAATTAGAGTCTTTAGGTCTGACCGTAAAGCAGTCCTCAGCTATCCGCAGGGTATTGTCGAAACCTTCTGGGGTGATTTTTTCGAGTGGGCCGACGGGACACGGAAAATCTACGCTTTCGCAGTGTATGGCCGAGAGTGTTACCCGCGATAATTCAGGTATAAACCTTGTCACTGTCGAAGATCCTATTGAGTCACCTATTCGTGGCGCGGTACAGACTCCCCTAATCATTGCTGATCGTAGTGATCGGCAGTTAATGGGGAAAGCATGGGGGCGAGCTATTTCAAACCTGATGCGTCTTGACCCGGATTTTATTTATATCGGTGAAGTGCGCGACAGCACTTCCGCAACCGGTGTGATTGAAGCGGCACAAACAGGTCATAACGTGATTACCACGATACACACCAGTCATCCAATAGATATTATTCAGCGCCTGCGCCGCTTTGGTGTAGAGCAGGATCTACTCACGGATGCAACATTAATAACCTGCTTGATTGGTTTACGTCTAACCCCGTTGTTATGTCCGGCCTGTAAAAAGCCCTACTCAGAATATAAAGCAGAAATTGAGACAGAGTTGCAGGCGTTGATAGAGGAACATACCTATCAGGAAGCTATCTATCTTCGGAATGATAATGGCTGTGGCGAATGTGAGCACACGGGTATTAAAGGTCGTACTGGGGTATTTGAGGTCATAGAAACCGATTACAGATTTATGTCTCTGTATGAAAAGGAAGGAAAGTTTTCAGCATGGAAATACTGGCGTGAAAACGGGGGTGAGACATTATGTGAGAATATAACCAACCTGATTAATCAAGGTATGGTAGATCCCGTGATGGCGCATAAGAAAATTTGTAACCTAGATCGGGATGTCAAATTTAATGAATAATTTTGAGCGTTATATTTATCTTAAAACGTTCAGTGCCTCCGACCGAATAGAGATATATGATAACTTTAGGCAGTATCTACTGGATGGTGTGAGTGCGCAAGACACGTTTAATAAACTTATCGATAACTACACAAGGCGAGGAAAAAACCCTGGTAGTCCAATCGGAAAAATTCTCACAGAATGTAGTCAAAATTTAAAGGCCGGATTCTCTCTTTCCGAGTCATTGAAAGAGTGGATACCAGAACAGGAATTAAGCATCATCGAATCGTGTGATGTGGCAGGCAGAGTTGCAGACGGATTTTTAAATGCGATGTTCATTGCGGAAGGTTCAGACAAAATACTGCGCTCAATCAAATCATCATTAATGATAATGACATATATGTTTGCATTGTCTTTCAGTATTGTCATCATGTTCTGTGTGTTGCTTGTCCCTGTTCTTAAACAAAATATTCCGCTCGAAAAGTGGAATGTTCTTCAGTTGGGGGTCTGGTATTTTTACGTGGTAGTGACGGAGTACTGGTATGTGATACTTGGCTTCATCATATTGCTTATTTTCTCAGTATATAAATCACTGTCGTTATGGACGGGGAACCTGCGCTTCTTCTTTGACAGACTTCCTCCTTATTCAATTTACCGACGTCTTCACGGAGCCACATTTATCCTTAATGTTAATGCCATGCTTTCCGCGGGCATACCGATGGAAACGGCAATCAACAACATGGTGGAAACGTGTAAATCGCCTTGGTTGTTGGAACGACTGGAATCCACGTTGAGGGCTATCGAATCAGGTGAGAAAAATTTGGGTACAGCGCTGGATGCTACCGGTTACGAATTTCCCGGTGAAGATGCCATTATCAAAATGCAGAGTCTTTTTGAAACTGCTAATGAAGAAGGCTCTCTTAAACGCTTTGCCGGTAAATGGCTGGATAAGACGGTTAGTTCTGTAGAGCGAGCAGGGGACTTACTTAGAATATTAGGCTATTTTGGTTGTGCAGGTTCAATTACATTACTCATCTTAATTATGTCTGATTTAATTCAACAAGCATTTTTCCACTAAAAGTATTCAATGGATAACGGAGATAAAGAATACAGATATTAAAATTATGAATATGACGAAATCTCATTTTAATTATATTTTATTTAATTCAACAAGTCTTTTTCCACTAAAAATACTCAATGAATAACGGAGATAAAGAATACAGATATTAAAATTATGAATATGACGAAATTCCAAAATAACCCCTAGCCGTTTGGATTATTCTTGTACTCTATGCTCTTTGTAAAAATTTAAACTCATTTTTTTAAGGATATATTTTGAAGAACATGAAACGTGGTATAGCTAATATTACTGATTCTGTTGTATCAATCGGCATTACTCTGGTTATTATTGCGGTGGTAATGGCGCTGTCTTATGTGGGATACACTAAATTTTATGCTGCAAATGAAGTGACATTAATCAGCAACCTGATCAACGAAACTAAAAATATGCGGGCAAGCAGTGGTTATGGAACATCCGATTATAACCAGGCTTTAATTAATGCCGGTGCATTACCCAGCAGCGTTTCATTTTCGGGAAACACTATCAACAATCGTTCAGGTGGAGAGATTATTGTAAAAGGTGCAGGTGTCGGCTTTTCTATTACTGATACCATGTTATCCAATAAGGATTGTATCAATCTGGCACAGAAGTTAGGGACTTCTGAAATGGCATCAACAAAAATTAACTCTCAGTCTTTCACGGGTGAAGTCACCGCTGTAATGGCTACTTCCGCCTGTACGACTGATAGCAATAGCGTCACATTTACAACCAAATCATAACGTAAACATAATAATTCATGCCCGGATAACAGGGCATGAATTCAGGTTGAAAAATGAATACATTAAGAGAGCTTAGTTTTATTGATTTATATATTGGTGATGGGTTTGCCGAGGTTAAAGGGCTGCAAGGAGTTGCCGCATTTTTGGTAGATTTACCTGACGTCTACCGGAAAGATGCCGATTCACTTAAAAATAAATGCAACGAAATTTATATCAGCACTCATAAGACCGAATTTTCCATACAATATGACACCCGACTTTATCGGATTACTGTTATTTGCAATATATTTGATGGCGTAAGTTTTGTTATTCGTCAAACTCCCGCAAGTAACGTCCAATTCAGTGATATTCCCTTTACCACGCATCTAAGACGTTCTGTAGCATATTCTGGGGCAACCGGCCTTTGCTTGATCGCTGGCGAAATGTGCTGTGGGAAAACGACGACTGCTGCCTCAGTTCTTCGCCATAGAATTGAAACCACAGCGAGTTTTGGCGTTTCTATAGAAGATCCCATAGAAACGTTACTGAATGGGAGACATGGGGAGGGGCGTTGTATGCAACTTGAAGTAGGGCAGGATGAAACCTACTCATCAGCAACCAAAAAAGCGTGGCGAACGGGCGCTTCATGTTTACTGCTAGGTGAGATACGTGACGGTCAAACGGCACACGAAGTTTTAAAGGCTTCTCTCACGATGTTTGTTGTATCGACCATACACGCCTCGTCGGTGTTTGAGGCCATAGAACGCTATGTGATGTTCTGTGAAGAGGTCAACCCAAACGCGGGACAACATATTGCAAATACTCTCTATATTATCGCACATCAGAAAATGACGCCGATATTAAGAGAAGGAGTTATCATTGGGCGTGATATTGATATCAACGCCTATAACTTGGTTAATTGCGCTCAAAATCAGGCGATAAAATCAAAAATAATGCAAGGAAATTATAAAGCGCTTGCAGATGAATTTAATGCTATTGCCTATACCCTTTAAGGAAATATGACCATGAAAAAAGGTGTCGCACAGATCAGCGATGCAGTGATTGCTGTTGGACTTTTTCTTATTGTACTGGCAGTAATTATCATTCCACTGAGTAGCTGGATGATTGATCAGACTAGAGCCACTGTGGCAGCAACCCATGCTAAGCGAGTACAGCAAGCCGTAAATATTTATATTAAAGACAACCATGATACGATTGCTGCCACAGCTACAGCTACGACACCTTATATTTTTGGTGTACCGGAGTTGATTTCTGCCGGTTACTTGCCATCGGGATTTTCTGCACAAAATGGGTTTTCTGCGACATACCAGACGCGCGTATTTGAACCGATAACCCATAAATTAAACTCTATGACTTTTCTTAATGGGGGCGTAAAGCTATCAAAAAATTTAGCCAGAAAAATCGCCATTGGCATCGGTGCTGATGGTGGGATCATTGATGGCAACGTGGCACAAGGGGCGTTAGGAAGCTGGACTATGAACTTATCCTCTTTTGGCGGGTATAACCCCGGTGATGGGAGCGTAGTTATCGCTGGATTTTACGAGAATGGCGTCAACATTAGTGATTATCTTTACCGTAAAGCAGTTCCTGGCCATCCAGAACTGAATACTATGAGTACATCGCTCAATATGGGCGGTAATAACATCACAAATATCGCAACAACAACTACGACCACGCTTAATTCCACTAATACGAACGCAACGACTGTCACCGCAACGACTGTTAATTCTGAGACTACCCGTACTACGGGAGAAACTGTTACTGGAGGATGGTTTAGAACAACGGGTGATACGGGTTGGTATAGTGAGAAATGGGGAGGTGGGTTGTACATGAGTGACAACACTTGGATACGTGCCTATCAGGATAAGTCAATATACACAGGCGGTCAGGTTCAGGCGGGGACAATCCAATCCAATGGGCGTATGACGGCAAATGAATTTTTGCAAATAAATGGTATAGCTACCGCTGGGGCGGCTTGCTCACCAAACGGATTGCTGGGGCGTGATGCAGCCGGAGCAACACTTTTCTGCCAGTCTGGGAGATGGACAAAAACAGAAGCAACCCTAAGACAAAACCGATGTACGAAAATGGGGAACTGGGGCGGGCGTGATTTTAATGAATATCGTTGTCCTGTTGGTTGGTATGCTGCGGGTCTTCAGTTTGTAGGTCATCAGGGAAGGGAATCTGCTTATGTCATCACTTGTTGTCGTTGATATAAGTATCAATATATTGTCTTGTGACAATCATCTATAAAAGACTAAGGATGCCTAAATGAAATCATGGTTAATTGTGATTCTTTGTATGTTGTTTATTGTTTTCTACCAAAATTTATTTGGAGGAAGAGAGGAATACAATGAAACCTTAAAGCTAAATAAGGCTTCGTTGTTCCTTAGTTATACTTCTGCGTTTGACGCCTATTATTTAGCAAATGGGGGGGCTAATGGCGATGTGACAAACTCTGTCTCGTTACCTTCATGGCTGCCTGTTGATAGTTCAATAAGAATGTACATTAGCTCAGGAACCGGTTATATCTTTATGCCATCAGCAAGCGGTGTATTGTCCGAAATAATGAGAAGAACTGATTATAGTGCATGGGTGGGGTTCTCTGACGATACATCAATTACAACATTATCCGGGAAACTAAATAAGCCATCATTTATTCCTACAAACTATATTGTTTATGTGAGATAAATATGATTTTATACATGGCACTTATGTGTGTGTTTTCGTATATAATTTCACTCATTTTTCCTATTATCTATCTGAGGATAAAGAAAAACACACTGCAACAATATAAAGAATTGAAAGAAGAAAATGACAATGTTGGAATTTTTCCACTTATTTCTATGTTGATGTTTCTATTGCCAGTATTAATTTATTTTCTGTCAAATGACATACTGCTTTCGGTGTATTGCTTTCTGCTTGCCATTGTTGGGTACTCAGATCTCAGTAGCAGATGGATACCAGATATCTTTATATATCTATTATTGGGGATTTCTGTTTATTCATTACACTTGGAAGATGTGTCTTCTTCACTATACGCCTCCGTGTTATTTGTTGCCCCTGCATTATTTCTAAGTGCTTATGGTTATATTATTAAGAGAGAAAAGTGGATCGCCTCTGGCGATTACTATTTATTCCCATCAATTGGTATGATGATATTACCAGAGTATGCAACGGGAATGATGCTGTTAGTATTATTGTTTACCTTGCTTTTAACTCGTTGGCTTCAAAAAGTTCCTCTTATAACGGTTGTGTACTTCATCTTTTCAGGATATCAAATATGCAATTTATCCGAATTGTTGTAGTTTCTTTTTTTTTAATACCACTTTTCAGTTTTGCAACGCCAAAATCCTCATTCAACAATTATAAAAGTTGTTTTAATTTGGCCGCTGAAAAATTCCTAATTGACCACCGCCTGCTTATTGCTATCGCTGAGGTGGAGAGTAATATGAATCCGGGGGATATTGGATACAATAAAGAAAATGATAAAATAATCAGCGAGGATGTCGGGTTAATGCAAATTAATTCCTCATGGTTTCCTAAGCTAGAGAGTATGGGGATTACCCGTAGAATGTTACTGGAAAATCCTTGTCAAAATATACATGTAGGAGCGTGGATACTTGCCAGTAATATTTCGGCAAACGGGATTAATTGGGAATCAGTCGGCGCATATAACTCTGGATTCAAAAATGCTAATGCTCCACTTCGAATGAAATATGCTAAAAAAGTTTATGCGCGATATTTGATTTTGACTGGCAGCCATTAGGTATTCAAAGTGTGTTATAAAATAATAGAGAATAAATTATATTCTTGGCGTAGGGATTTAATAAAACCATTGTTCTTAATCAAAAAAAATAAATATCATTGATATTTAAGAAACAAAAGATAAAAATAAAAAACTCCCATATTGAAATATTAATTTCATACATCTAAATAACATATATAAACTATAATTTTATTATTCTCTGTGTTCTTGGTTTTTATGGCATAAGAACCCTATTAATTTTAATTAATTAAATATAGCCTGTGCCTATCTGCAATCAAAAGGATAAAAGTGATGAAAAGAAAAACAATTTACGCAGTATGCCTATTATTCTGTTCTTTATATACAACGACAGCTTTAGCCGACGACCCATGCAAAGTGACTTTATGCCTGTGGGGAAAGATGAAGGGTTCATCGAGTAATGAGTGCAGTAAGCCGGAAAGAGACTTTTTTAATATCGTGAAGAAAAAACGTGGCTCATTTCTTCCTAACCATACTTTTGATGCTAGGAAAAATTTTTTACATAAGGAATGCCCCGATGCCTACGATGTAAGTCAGTACATTGAAAAGGTTTTGAGAAAATATGGCAGGGTGAAATTGTGATTATAAAAGTTCCTGACGCGCCTTATGGATTGTTCAAGCTTTCACACATAAATTAAAAGGGAAATATAAAATGCGTTTATTTATCGCAGAAAAACCAAATTTGGCACAGGTCATTGCTCAGGCTTTGGGTAATCATGAACACAAAGAGGGCTATATTAAGTGTGGTGATGATGTTGTCTCTTATTGTGTCGGACATTTACTTAAAATAGCTCCACCGGAAGAATATAACTCAGCCTATAAAGAATGGCGGCGGGAAACATTGCCAATGAAGCTGCGCCCGGTGAAACAAGTTATTCATGACAAAACGGCTGATCAGTTTGCGGTACTTGCTCGGTTAATTTCTCAGGCTGATGAAATTGTCCATGCTGGAGATCCGGATGAAGAAGGGCAGCTTATTGTCGATGAAGTATTGCAGTATTGCTGCAATACCTCGCCAGTTAAGCGGCTGCTCATCAATGACCTGAATCTGGAAACGGCACGTAAGGCACTGCGTAATATGCGTGATAACGCCGATTTTACTGGACTTTATAAAAGGGCTTACGCACGGAATGTAGCTGATTATTTGTACGGCATCCAGGTTACACGCGCTTATACGATTGCAGGAAGAGAAAAGGGGCATAACGAGATTATTTCTGTTGGCCGGGTACAGACCCCTATTCTGGGGATGATTGTCCGGCGATATATAGCCAATCAGAATCACAAAGAATCTTGGTACTGGCAAGTTCAGGCGACAATCACCGGTACAAACATGACTATTCCGGCACCTTTGGTCGTACCGGAGGATGCCCCCGTGGACGATAAAGGGCGTATTATTCAGGAAGGTTACGCGCAGGAATTAGTAGAATTGTGCCGAGGCAAAAATGCCAATGTTATCAGCACGAAAGTGGAAGATAAGACCAAAGCAGCTCCGTTGCCATTTGCACTTCTTGATCTCCAGGCAAAAATGAGCCGTCTGTATGACTTTAGCCCTGAAAAAACGCTGAAAATCACTCAGGATTTACGCGAAAAGTACAAAGCAATCACATACAACCGCTCTGATTGCCGCTATTTGTCTACAGAGCAATTCGTAGAAGCTCCCCAAACGCTCAGTGCAATATCTGGTACGTTCCCGGAGTTATCAAAATTCTTTGAACAGACTGACAGTGCGAAGAAAGGTCGTGCCTTTAATGACAGCAAAATAACAGCACATACGGCCATTATCCCGACAGCCAAACAGATCGATGTTAATTCTTTAACTGGTGATGAGCAAAAGGTCTACAGGGCGATTGTCGAGCAGTATCTTGCTCAGTTCCTGCCTGAAAAGGGCTTTAAATCGGCGCTGGCTGAATTTGACATTGCAGGGAATCAATTCAGAAAGAGAGCCATTCGTAACACTGTGCCTGGCTGGTCAGCACTTCTCACTGATAAAGATGAAAGCGAAGAACAGGACAACGGAGGTGTTTTTGATGAGCTAGCTAAACTCAACGAGGGTGATGTTCTTGAATGTGCCGGTGTCGATAGTAAGCGAGAGAAAACAACCCCTCCGCCTCTTTATACCATCGCTTCTCTGCTCGAAGATCTACGGCGCGTAGCTCGATATGTTGAAGACCCGCGGATTAAGCAGCTCCTGTTAGACAGGGATGAAGGAAAGGACGATCAGGAACAAGGTGGCATAGGAACACCGGCTACACGGGGAGCTATCTTAACTCTCTTACAGGAGCGAGGCTTTTTTTTCATTGATAAAAAGAAGGTGATACCGAGTCCATTGGGCTTGTCATTTATTCAGGCTTTGCCGCCAATCATGACCACGCCGGACATGACAGCTCTGTGGCACGAACAGCAAAAAATGATAGAAATAGGTGAACTCGAAGTGGACAACTTCTTGGATGAACTGGAAAAGTTCGTAGCTTTCCAGGTAGAAAATGTAGACGTCTCCGGCCTGAAAGTAACGGTGTACCCTTGTGATTGTAGTGGACGTTATGTACGCCGCAAAAGCGAGAACGGTGCTTTCTGGGGATGCAATAACTATCCTGAATGTCGCAATGCTGTACCAGATCGCAATGGCCAACCAGATTTTACCGCTCAGAATTTTGAGGCCAATTGCCCTAAATGTAGCTCAAAAATGAAATTAAACTCGAAAGCCTGCAACTGTAGCAATGAAAACTGCAAATACGTTGTATGGGGAACTCAATTTAATAAAGCACTCACTGTTACTCAAATTTCTGACCTTTTGAACAAAGGAAAAACGAGAGAAATAAAAGGGTTTAAGACTAAGGCGGGTAAGAAATTTGACGCTACTTTACAGCTTGGAAAAGATGGTTCAATCACCCCTGTATTCAATAATAAGAGGAAATAAAATGGCGTCTCGCGGTATAAATAAAGTCATTCTTATTGGTAAATTAGGAGCAGATCCAGAAGTTAAATATATGCCTAATGGGGGGGCGGTTGCTAACATCACGCTGGCTACTTCGGAGTCTTGGCGTGATAAGCAAACAGGTGAAACAAAAGAGAAAACGGAATGGCACCGGGTTGTGCTCTTCGGGAAGCTGGCAGAAATTGCGGGAGAGTACCTCCGTAAAGGTTCGCAGATCTATATTGAAGGGGCTTTGCAGACGCGGAAATGGCAAGACCAGCAAAGCGGAGTGGATCGCTATACAACGGAAATAGTGGTAAATGTCGGTGGGACGATGCAAATGCTTGGTGTCCGTCAGGGGGGAGATTCAAGTGCTTCGGCTGGAGGGAAGGGGGCGCAGTCACAACAGAGTGCACCGGCTCCGTCTAACAATGAACCACCGATGGATTTATCAGATGATATACCGTTCTAGAGTTCACCTTAGACATCTTTTGCCACCCACCAGAACGTCAAATGTTGTAGATGGTCGATTCTATGTCCTGAATTTGGTTAAATGTTTATAAAAGATACTACGGTAATATTTAGAAATCACTGGTTTTTATGCGCGCAGCGCATGGAAGGCGGCTCACAGAAGCAACCGAGGACACTGGAGTTGAACCGCCGATACAAAGAGGGGACTTTCCAGGGAGCAGTGACAACAGCCCGCCAGGGTGTTTAGGCGGGCGTTACCCTACACCCTGCTAAGCCGTGAGCGAAGCGAACCAATCGCACGGATATTATAGCGGCTCAGGAGTTTGACGGTCGGAGACAAGAATAATATGTTGTTATCGTTGGTAGGTAATTGGTATGAGGAAATGAAGAAGAAAAAAATTAGCAGGTTTTTTTTACCTGCTAATTTTGGGGGATCAATTGGATGGCGTACTTTGTGTTGCTGATTTATATTGTTCTTTTGCTTGTGGTGATAGAGCTGAAAGCCCTCTTCTCTCCTTTTTTTCTTGAGCAGAAATAATTCGATTAAGTTCATCTATTCTATAATTTGCTCCGGTATATACACCGTATATAGCAACTCCTGAGAAGATGGTTATCAAAACTATTGTCGTAGCAAGAATAAATGATAAGCGGCGTCCTTTAGGGTCGGTTAAATCAAAGCTATTAATTTTATGCTGTAAAGATTTGACCTTTTCATCCATATCAGAAAAGGTTTTAGCAGCATGTTTATCGAGGCAGTTTTTAACTGCTGTGTCAATATCTTTAATTACTGATTCTTTTTTTGTATCGATACCTTTTGCCAGCAAAGATGCGGTATTCTCCGCATCTTCTACGGCTTTTGCTACAAGATTAAGTGACCCACTTATAGCTTTATCGATATCTTCTGGTAAATTTTTTATCTTGTCGTGGACAATACCTAGATCACCCAGAAGTTCAATTATTAATGCGTCACGAGCTGTTCTGGGGATTCTTTCTTCATCTTGCATATAGTTCCTCAGAATAGATTAGTGTAAACATCATCAAGATTACGCTTCACTCCTTTAGCTAGTGATTTTAATCCAAACATATCAGCCCAAGTGTTACGTTCTTTAGTGCTTGCATCCTTATTATTTTTCAACAGAGATTTATAGTCAGTTGTATCAGAAAGCAAAGCGTCAACTGTTAAACCTTTAATTGATAGCGCATCAAATAATTCATTTTCGAAAATTGCACACTCTTTATTTAGTGTAAAGCTTTTTTCTTTTTTATGACGGGCTAAAATGAACGGAAATTCTTCATCAACATCACAATCAACTCTATTGAAAACTATTTTTATTTTTTCTTGCGGAATGCCGATACTTGCGAGTGTATCCAACATTAATATTGTCTCTTTTTGCTCTTTAGTACCAGATGTGACAGGAATGATAAAAAAATCGAACTCTTTATGAGAATCATCGAACTTGATCATGTTATTCATGAAGTCTTCGATGTTTGATGCACCAACATCAACGATAGCATAATCTTCAAGCAATATTTTTTTGAACAGATCACGGAATTTATTTCCGTTCATCTTTTCAACGTCAACTCCTAACCCTTCTGCTGTTTCATTGATTGATTCAATGGCAAAGATTGGCGCATTATTCATTCTTGGTGACAGTAAATGTGCGGCAAGGGTAGTTTTACCAACAGTCCCTGGATAGTTAAGAATCGCTACTTTCATTTTTATCTCCTAGTGAGTCTTTGAGTTCTTCTAAGTCAATGTATTGGTTTCTCAGCCTTTTTAAATCAGCAGGATTTTTTACTGACTTTCGCACTGCTTCTACTGGTGGTACTACCATCGATTCGACTTTGTTAACTGATTTCTTGGATCTTGTTTTATGAGTCACCAATTTACTTTCATCTACGCAGTATTTCTTTATATAACGTGTGAACTGTGGATAGCTCATTTTAAGTTCAGGGTATGATTCAAAAATCATCTTAATAGTTTCACCGAGAGTTAGACGCTTTTTTATTTCGTCCAGTAACGGCAAAAATTGACTTCTCCCCTGTCTAGGATTTGTACGCCAGTCTGACATGATTTACCCCATGTGTTGAGAATGGCTCCATTGTAGATGGTTACTGCTCTATAATGCAACTTAATGAAAAATAGTGCAATATTCATCCTTAGAAATGCAATATAATGCAATTTAGTGCAATCGTCAAGCGTGGTTGTGAAATTTAATGCAACTTAATGCAATATGCGAAGCCCAACAGAGGCACGTTACCGACTGTATACAAATGCCTGCGGCCTTTGCATACGTCGCGTGCCAAAGGGGAAACCCCTTTGAAACCCCACATAGCGGGAACATCATTACCAGTACTGGAAGGTACTTTATGGCTGCTAAACAGAATAAAGAGATCGTAATTTCACTGCGTATTACTCCCGATGAGTTTTCCTTATTTGAAAAAAAGATAAATGAATCCAAACTCAGTCGTTCAGCATTTTTTAGAAAATTGGTGTTGGATAAAAAAGATTTTATTAATATAGAAATAAAAGATACCCGACAACTATTATATCTTTTTAATAAGTCCAGCAATAATATAAACCAGTTGGCTTTTAAAGTTAACGTTGCTCATAAAAATGGGACAATATCAGATAAAAAATATACGTTGTTTCTTAATGCCCTTCTCAATATCGAATCACTGATGAAAAAGGCGGTGGAAGATGCTGATTAGGTGCCGGGGCTATAATTCCGGCGTAAAAGAATATTTAGAAGAAGGTCAAAAGGCTGGACGTGAATTTTCTCGTGATGAACTGGATGAACGTGTCATATTAGATGGCAATCTTGATTTAACTGAAATGGTTTATAAAAGCATTCCAGATAAAGGCCAAGATCGCTATCTTACCTTTACGCTATCCTTCAAGGAAGACTTGGTTGATGAGGAAATGCTCTCTTCTATTACACAAGAATTTAAATCATTTTTGATGAAGGCGTACTCTCCTGATGAATTTAATTTCTACGCAGAAGCTCATCTTCCAAAGATAAAAACGATGAAAGACCGTAAGACGGGGGAAATAGTAGACCGGAAACCTCATATTCATATCGTTATCCCCAGAAAAAACTTGTTGTCTGGAAATGAAATGAATCCTGTAGGAAACTACAAGCAGAATGAGAAATACTTAGAGGCTTTCCAAGAATACATCAATCAAAAATATGGACTGGAATCACCTAGGGATAATATGCGAGCTACACCAACCAGTTATGCTGATATGCTTTCCCGCTATAAAGGGGATGATTTCATGCCGAAAAATAAAGACTTTAAAAAACAAATATTACAACGGGTTTATAATGAAGATATCAAGTCTAGGCAATTGTTTTATGATCTCGTTTCTCAATATGGGGAAATTAAAATTAGAAACGCCGGTAAGATTAATGAGTATATTGCGGTAAAATTAGACGGTGATAAAAAATTTACTAATTTAAAAGAAAGTATTTTCAGTGATGATTTCATTGTTCATCGAAGGATAACAAAACCTCCGCTTGAACAGAATGTAATTAAAAGTCGATTCTCTGAATGGGAACGACGTTCAGCAGAAATTAAGTATATAGATAAAATTGCATCGCCTCGATTCAGGGATAAATATTATGAATCCGGTGATGATATGAAATCCAAGTTGCTGAACTCAAGCATCAATGAATTTTATAACGCATATCGAGGTTCCAATGGCATACGAAATAAACGACAGACAAATAACCAGCGAAGTGTTGTTGAAACTCAAAGAGGAATTACTTCCCCATCTTCCGATAGCTTGCAAAGCCTGTCCGATGGCAATGTGGCAAGTTCACGCAGCCGGCAAGGAGATCAAGTGCTATTGCCGGGTGATGCACGCTTTCTCATGGGAAACAAGCAGACCGTCAGAAATTCTGGATTGCGACGCGCTTTATCAGACGGAAGAGGAAGAATTTCCAGCTCAGGTTATGCTTATGCCGAGCCAGGAAGAACAGGATATCAGCAACGATATGTGGCCGGGAGTCGCAAGCGATCAGGAAAATTACAGCTAACCCCCTACCCTGTAATTCCACGATTCAAAAACAAGATACCAACACTTGCTGATGTAAATAAGAGAGCGGATTTTCTTTTTTCGGCGGGGATAATTACGACTAATAAACCAAAGTGTGTTTTTTCTAAACCCATTAATGCAGACGTTAATTCATCTTCATTGTCAGCTTGGTTAATTCGGAGAATTAAAGACAACTCTCCGCGTCAAGGCATTAATAAATTGCTGAAGACAATTGACCAAGATTTTTATGATATCAAACGGGAGGTACTATCCGATAAACGATTTAGCCATGAAGAAAAGAACCAACTTATTTCAGTCATTCATTTTGAGCGACTGAAAAGGAAGAATGCGGCTTTGAATAAGAATGAGGGTTATATTATGGGTAGTAAAGAAATTCGGGAATTGATGAGCAGTAATAATAAAAAAATGTCAGGGTTTACTATCAGCGCCCCTGAGCCAGAAAAAAATCAAGGGGCTAAAAATCGTTTTGCACGTGTAATGGAGAAAATCAGGAATCCTGTCGAATATTCTAAAGCTGCTGATGAGTCAAGGAAGTCAGTAGAAAAGCAACTCGATGCCAGCAATATCTACACCAAAAGAACCCGTAAGGGTCATGTTCACTATCTTGATAAGACGAGTGATAAAACCCTGTTCGTCGATACTGGCAAGCTGATAACGATGCGTAAAAACGGCTTAAGAACCGATAGTGTTGCCATTGCGCTGGAGCTTGCTCAAGGACGGTTTGGCAGCACCCTTAACATTAAGGGATCAAAAGCATTTAAAGAAATGGTTGTTAATGTCGTCGCGGAGAAAGGTCTGGACATTCACTTTACTGATAAAAAGATGAATGAGGCCCTTGAACTACGGCGTGAAGAGTTATTGAAGGCTAAGGAACGCCAATCCAGCAATGCTGATAGAGAGACGGCATTTACCATTGAGGGGGCTGAAACTGCCATCAATAGGGCTTCTCACGATGCCGATATGCCGGTCAACGATAAATCGTATAGTGATGGGACAGAAAATAAGTCAACAGTGAACGACGAACCTTTATACCGTTCGATCGCTCAACTTGAAGGTAAGATCGTTAAACATGGTACAGCCCCGTATCTTCACAAGGAAGGAAACAGCGACAGTTACTATGTTGTTCTGAAAGGAAAAGATGGAAAAGAAACTACACAGTGGGGTGTTGGCCTGAAAGAAGTGTTGAAAGGTTTCCGGAGGGGACAGGAAGTGGCGTTGGATTTGAAAGAGTCTAAGCCGGTGCAAGTTCGAACAAGGGACGAAAATGGTAATGTCTCTATTCGTGATGCCGTTCGTAACGTATGGGAAGCAACCAAGCTGTCTACCATCCCAAGTAGCAAGAGTAAGACGAACAAGAAACCGGTTTTGGACAACAACACAAATGAGCCGGAACTAGCGTAAAAGTTACCCATTTCAACTTATTTCAAGGCCGGGTATCTACCATCTACCTAGCCTTTTTTGTTTTTTGACGAAGCACCGATCTTTGATCTTGAAATAACATTCTTTAGTGGTCTATACTCAGCATCATTAAGACTGTAGCAATGGGGAAAATTGATGGCATATGTGATTCATAGTAGGAGGGTGGCGACTATTACCGAGCTAAAACGTAACCCAATGGGTACAGTTGAAGCCGGTCAGGGAGAAGTCATTACCATAATGAACCGTAATCAGCCTGTTTTCTATTGCGTACCGGTAAAAGTGTATGAGGATCTTATGCGACGTGTTGAAGTTGCTGAAACTGAGGTGTTGAAGTTGCCGAAACTGGCGCAAAAATAAGATTTATGAATAGTAATTCTTATGAAAAATGAGAATTAGTGTGTTAAAACAACTTGTTAGCACTGCCAGAAAAGAATTGTATGAATTGATCCTTTTAACCGCGCGTGATAAATTATGTTGGTTTACAAATTCATACGGGGGGGACGTTCCCGGTAATAGCGTCCAGGAATGGGGTAGAGAGTGAAAGCCGAACCCCAGAATGCAAAACCCCCTGAAATCCTGACGAACTTGGCGGAACGAAGGATATTCAGGGGGCCATAAAGCAGGCTACGTTCGATATTCGATAAATGCGACGTGCTTGTGAGGGATTATAGCAAATGTATTTTCTAACACAACCCTTTTACACCGCCTTAAGTGTCGGTGTATATGATTGAAAAACAAAATCATCAATATAAAAAAGCAAAAGTCCATCGCCACTTTACACCTAAGTATTCAGGGGGATTACCTAATATAGTTCCTGTTCGCCGTCTGGCGGGAGCTTTAAAAGTGCACGATTGGAATCGTAATTCCTTCTTGCGTAAATTACGTTATAACCGTAATCAGCGTGTTTCTATACGTTCTGAACGTCGAGAAACCTTTTCGGAGTTAGCTTTAGCAATGGTTGCGTATGCTGACTACAATTCAAATCATAAATATCTCTTTGAGGTCATGTGTTCAGTTGAAAAGCTGGCTGAACTTTGCGGCCAACTTTACCGTTATGATAGTGGACGTAAGAGCTATGATCCAATATTACACGCCCTGAATGATTGGGAAAAAGCTGAGTTAATTGTCATAGATCGTGATTTTGATCATGAAAGTAGACAGCATAAAGCCATGCGTATATGGATTCGACCTGAATTTTTTATGGGGCTTGGATTTTCTCTATCTGAAATGAAGGAAATTCTCAAACGCTTTAAGCGATGGATGGAGAAAAAAGGGCTACGAAAGTCTTATGATCAGCTCTATGCTCAACATGTTTTACGTCTAGCTCGTTCTAATGTGGCATCGCTTGATAATAAACACTCTCTAAAGAAGCTACTTCAAAAACTAAAACGATTAGTGATAGGAAATGATGAAGAGTTAGAGAATGAACGTCAACATACTATAAAAGCAGCAGAACAACGAAAGGAACTGATTGAAGCGACAGAGCCTGTTCCTGATGAAAAAAGAATTTATTGGCAGAAATACCAAAATTGGGCGCAACAACAGCCATTAGCTCAAAGATTATCTTTTGAAAATAATATTAAAAGCAAATATCCTGAACTTTCAAATGACGAACTATATCAGGTATATGTAGAGCACCTTCCTGATAGGTAAATTCTCTTATTCTTGAATTACCGCCTTGACTGGCGGTTTTCGTGTTATTAAAACTAAATATCTGGTCGTTTTTTAGACTTAATGAACTAAGTTCAGAGAGAATAATTTCTATATTGAGAGTATCTTTCATCGACTTGATGTTCAAATATACAATTAAATTCGGGCTGTATAAATAGTATTCTTTTAACTTCGATTTAATTTGCTTGAAATATATTAAATTCGAAGTTTATTTCTGAACTAAACGACCCTATAAATAGGGAGTTAGCAGGGGAATTAATTCCCCCTGCTACTCCAAAAATAAAAAAAAAATGACTTCGCTTGCAAGCGGTTTTACCGCTGCCGCTCAGACTAGTGATAAGTCTAGTAAATACAGTTTCGCCCGTAGCTCGCTTACGCTCACACTCGCAGTACATCCGACATTCATAGCTAACGCTATTCTGTCGGCTAACTGCGTTCTTTGAAGGCTCAAATCAACCACTCTTAACACACTGAATTAAAGCGGCTTTGCAGGAAGAGGGGGGGTTCTATTATCCTAATTCAGTTCCCTCTTTTTTTCGGCGGATTGACAGGCGGTTATCCCAATTATTTTAGTGATCCGCCTCCCATGCCCTAAAGGGCATAAACACAACAATCGCCAATACGATCTGGATTGATGTTATTTTTCTGGTCATCAGTGCCATTATGGCCGAGGCTGAAGACTGGCAATATATTGAAACTTATGGCCGAGCCAAAATTAAATGGCTGAGAAAATACCGCGCTTTTTTCTGTGGGATCCCGCGTCGGCACACGATTGCTAGGATTGTCCGCGCGATTGAGCTTGATTTGCTACTGGACACTTTACTTCATTGGGTTAATGAGCAACGTGAACAGGGCGGAAAATCGGTGATTGCCTTTGATGGTAAAGTGCTGCGACATGCCTATCGGGGTTTGAGGAGCAACGGAACCATAATGATGGTTAAGAGGTTAAATAGAGTAGCCAATACCATTAAAAACAGACCATTATGCGTATTATATGTATATCTCATTGGAATCTTGGTCAAAATGGGTAGGTGATTTGGCTCTCATAGAGGGGCTGGCTAAAAATGACAATTTACGATGTAAATTGGCTACCTAATTTTTAGCTATTTAAATTGACCGCTTAAAGGTGTTTACTGTTCCATTGCTCCCGAAACCCCCCTATCGGAATGAAAAGAAAAATGCGGTTCAATTAGTGACCGTCTATGACACTGAGCGGGGATTAGTGTTGAGTCAAAAAGCGACGGCCACGAAAAATGGAGAAATCCGTATCGTCCAACAGATGTTGGCACTCCTTAATCTGAAAGGCAGTATCGTGACACTGGATGCCTTGCATTGTCAGCGCCAAACGCTGGAAAAGCTCAGTGAAAAAAAAGCGCATGTGGTTGTTCACAGCCTCATCTGTGGGAGGCCGTCCAGTCCCAATTTCAGGCCGTGTTTGATGCGGGTAAAGAAAAAATTATCACGGAAATCAAGCAAGAAGCGCATGGCCGACGTGAAGAACGCTATGTCTTTCAGTTAAAAGCAAAACTGTCCCCACAAGTGGTTAAACTATTTTATCCAGCTTTCATCGAATCCATGCCCCACATTTTTTTACGCTCTCCTTTCACAAAGTTTACAGATCTGGGGGTTGTTCCACTGAACCCGTATAGATTGCCTGCACTTTAATAAATTAGGTATTATGGCTTTTCTTAAATATCATTCGTCTTTTATTAGACCTAATGCCATAGACGCAGACACTATCGCATGAAGCTGATGTGGGGCATTATTAGCATAACTCAAGAAACAAGGCTTTTTAACATTACTATCAATAAAACTTTTTTTATATCCTATCCAATCTTGATTAACCCTAACTCCCATCAATAAAGGTGTTGTACCTTTTTTAAAGTAAGCTTGGCAATCATCACTTGAAAATGATTTTAAAATACAATGTAAATATCGACATACCAATGAAAACAATCTAACATTTTCTTTTTCAATTTCACTTTCTTTCTCATTAAAAAAGAATATTTGGCTATTTTTTATTTTAAACTTACCCGAAGTCATAATAAAACATCTTTTTTCTTTTGTGGGAAATGTCCACGTCGCATAAAAACTAAAATATCCCCGATGCTTTTCAATCCATGCCTCAGCGACAAAATAATTTTCATGAGATTTTTTTATTTTTTCTCGATACTGCCCCATAAACAACGTATCACCTAATTTCATTTCTTTGATTTTAGATTGATACCAATAAGGATATTTGCAATATAACATAAAATCACTAATGGTTTTAATGTTTTCTATTTTCATTTTCGTTTTCCACATCATTTAAAGGTCTAGGGTAATTATCTCTAAAACACCAAAGCAAATACTATTTTGACAAATAAACCTATCGACTACTACCACTTTCTCTATCTGAACGATAGCGATCAGCTTTAAAGGTTTTATTTAGTGTTTCTTCTAATGGTTTACCCCATCGTTCTTCTTCATGAACATAAACCCCAGAACCATCATAAAAAGTTGTCGTATAAATTTCAGTGGTAGTGCAAATGGCTTCAATACCGTTATAACGGTTATCATTCCAATAGATAATCCCATCAGTCGGACAATTTCGTCCATTGGATTCACGAATTTTCCCTTTTCCGTAATTAGTATAGGTTTTATATTTTCGTTTATAGCTATAAGGTTCAAGTTCGCTTCCTGCTACACAACTTCCTCAACTTGGCAATGGAAATTTTCCTTTTCTTAAACGCTTTTTAAACGCAATATGCGCCCCGCCACACCCCTCACCAAAACCCGCAGGCAAGAATAACCAAATGGCGCATTCGTCTTGACTAGCCGCTTGTGCTTCGTTTTCAGGCAATACCCCCAAATAACCCACTAATGTCATTAAAATAATTGCCACTGTTTTTTTCAAAACCGGTTTTTTACTGGAAAAGGCGAGGGAATAAGACAAAGAAAGCTATAAATGGGAACGGGCTTCATACTCCATTAACCGCCTAAATATCCCACAATTAAGGCCAGAATGGATCTAACATCCATAGTGTAATCAAACGACGTTGAGGTAAATCTAATACGGAGGCTGCTTCAACGATATCAAATTCATAGTTTTTACGGTTATCACCAAACCATACTGTCATAAAAAATTTAGCCATTATCGACTCACCATGACTTAAAACCGACAGGGAATCTATTAACGCTTCTTTATCGCATTCTTTCTTTTCTACATCCCAAAATTTAAACAATAATGGATAATCGGCAAGCATGAGAAAAAAACGATCATGTGGAGTCATTTCTGGAATGGTCATTTTATTCATTATTTTTTCCTCTTCAAATAATTAAACTTATGACTTTCAAATTCAGCACCCAACTTTATCATTTCATTTAAAATACAGGATAAAGTTTTATCATCAAGTGTCAACTGAGCCGCTATGAAGAATAGTATATGTTGATTTAGTTCTCTGGGTTTTTCACCACCTGTATATTTTCGCCATTGGTTACCATTAGACACTCCTGCCAGTTCAGCCATTTGTTGACCAGTTGAATTTAATCTGAATTTCAAGTCTGCTAAATCGTTTGTTGACGGAGGAATATAATTTTCAATTAGCCGCATAAATGTATACCATTTAGAAAAATGGGGCAATTTGCCCCAAGTGTGTATCAACCTACAAAAATATACTTTATCGCTGCGATAACAACGGCAACCCCAACAGCAAAAATCAATTTTTTCAACCAATCCAGATCATTTTTGATAGACACAAGCTCAGTTTTTAGAGTATGTTCAGTTTGTTTTAAATCCTCTTTTGTCGCTGCGCTCACATTTTGTAAATCAGCAATAATTTCTACAATTTTCTCTGCTTGAACTTCATTCATGCCTGATTCTTTTAGAGATTTAATTGCATTGTGTGTATTCATAGTGATGGTTGACATTTCTCATCCTCTTGGGGTTGATGGCTGCTGACTATTCAGCTACCTGATAGGTATTATCATAACACCAAAAGGGCTAAATGGCAATATTTTTGCACAGCATTAGAGAAGTGGTCATGCCGCTGAAAATATAGCATTAATGAATTACGTCAGTATAATTTAGACCCACTTGTCTTGGTCTGACTATGCTGTTCAGCGTTAATAAATGACAAGAAGTTTGTTCCTTAATGATTTATAATATTTTTACGTTACGTATTGATAGTTGATTAATTTATTCTGAAATTATCTTTTTAAATGCGGCCATAGCCTGTTCATATTTTGAAAGTTTATTTTTTGCATCATTTAATTCTTTTGCTAAAAAATCTTCTATATTAGAGGTATTATCTTTTTTATGTAGGTTTAAGATTTTTTCAGCGAAAATATCATCATACGTGTATAAATAGCATTCTGGGATATCTAAAAATTTAGCTATCCTACAAGCCATCTCATAAGTTGGAACATGAACCCCTCTCTCATAGCTAGAGATCTTGATACGAACTGTTCCTATGTCTTCTGTCTCCAGTGCGAGCAATTTTGCTAATTCGACTTGGGATAGCCCCTTGTTTTTTCTCGCAAATATTAATCTTTTAGGCAACATAATTTCTATACATTTTTACTCTTGACTCTTTTTTACCATTGTTTCAGAATGTGCTGTAAGAAAGACTTACTTACATGAAAGATTTGCTTTCATTTAGTGAGTGTACTAATAACAAAATAAATTATTCCAAAATCAAATTAATTTAATAGTAGCTATTGAATAGTTGTTTTTTTACCAGGGAATCTTATTGATCATAAATATAATAAGCGAACCGAATTAATATGCTGACGAAAGTTTTCTTGAAAAGACAGTTGCAAATATTATTCTTAATTTACTGTGGGAATCATATGAGCGTGATGAATTAAAAGATAAAGTGTTATAAGTTATTTATTTATATGGCGTTAATTTAAAATGAACTGTAATTATCTCTAAGAAAGATATTTTCTCATAGGTAGTATTAAAGGAGGTTAAATATAATAATATTTTTTATATAATGTATATTGACATTTATTTATTTGAATGTAATCTGGCTTGAAAAGCTCAGTAAAAACAGCCTTCTCATAAAGCGGTATTAAATATAAATACTGTAATTTTTGTTTCTTTCGAAAAGTAGTTAAAACCTATTGTTGAATACCACTCATAGAAATGGTTATTCAGTTAAGAATAAACTTTATAGAAAGGATAATATAATGGCTGGACAAATCACGACAGTTCCTAATGATAAGAAAAATATTATCAAAGGACAACCATTCAGTGTAGTTTTTACGATAACTGGTGAACCAAATATTACGGATGCGGTGAAGGTCAGTATTGTTTCTTCACCGGGTCTGAAACTAATAAAGACATTCCCTGGCTCAGTTAATAAGAGAGTATTTTCCCAGCAATTGATATTCCTGGCCGATGAAAGCAGCAAGGATCATCAAATCAACTTTACCACAAATTCTCCGAGTAAACTAAAAGGGGAGGTGACCTATCACTCTATCGACAATCCAGAGATGATACGAGACACTTGTGTACTGAGAGGAGCCTCGGCTTATTTGTACGATCCAAGTCCCGTTGCGTTTACTGGTCCAGCTCCAACAACCAACCCATTCATTTCAGCGTCAATCAATCCGATGATGAAAAAGGGAGGGGCAATTTCAAACTATGATATTCCTCTTCGTGCAACAGCGCCCCTGAGAATATTCACTGAGGAGGATATGAAGGAAATTCCTGCTTATGAGGTTGATCTGGAAAAACAATATTATTACTATCTGGTTAATAAACCATCAACCAGTGCTGTTAATCTAAAAATATACGCAACTCAAAGTATCAGTCGGTTCGTCGGGATTGAGACGGTCTTCAGCCAGATAGAATACAGTCAAAAAGAAACCATATTTATTAACACTATTAAGCTTAATACATCTGATAGCTTTGAACCGCCTGTTATTGAGGAAACATACTCATCTTCTAATTTAACAAGGCCGGATCAAACGGATAATTTCCATTTCATGGTTCCAAATTACCCAGGCGCGAAATCCGGTGATTTCATCATCGGGTTTGTGACCGACGATGATAAAGACATTTATAAGAAACAGCTATGTTTTGGACAGTTAGAGCGTGAACAGAGCGGATATTATAAATTGTCAGCCGATTACGACAATCTATACGCGGGTGATAATTTTATCAGCTATGTTGGGCTTGATGAAAAAGGCAACACTGTAGGATCTAAGCTTAATTACATAAGCTACGATAGTGGCGGTAATAACACCCCAGATCCCAATGATACAAACCGAACTCTGGTTGCCCCAGAAGTATATGATCAGTTCGGAGTATTTATTGGTATATATCAGGCAGTCAATATCAACAGTATTGGCCAAAAAGGGCTTGAGGTGCGACTGTTATCCGATTCGACGAAACCGGATACAACAATAGCCGCAGGTGACATGATCACGATTAAAGCTTATATCTCACACAGCATCGATACTCTCTCACCAGCCCGTCCTTTACCGATAGTAGTTATTGAAAGTCACCATGTGAAACCGAATGAAATAATAGATGGTTATTATAAGGTTATCATCAAACCTGAATTGCTGATGGGGTATGGCTCATCAGGTGGTGATGACGATAGCACTATAGCGATAGACTACAGACGTGTTGCTCAGAATCAGAAATCGAAACTTTATATCAGGAGTTTTGATACAAGCTTTGGTACAGCAGAACCTTAACTAACCAAAATAAGTGGCAGCTAATAGCTGTCACTTATTATTAATCCGGCGGCAGTTTATATCGTCATAGGAATAAAGATTTCATGTAGTTTACAGCCACATAAACTCCGTTCGGTAATATCAAAATAATTAAATTAATTGGCCAGAGGTGATTGTATGCCTATAAAAAACAGTCTGACGGCTCCTTTTTTACCACAAAGTAGCAATGGTATTATTGATGAATCAGAACTAAGTCAACCCGTATTGGTGGTAGTAGTAAACCAATATGAACACGCCCATATTGGCGATTATATCATTGTTCATTTGAATGGAGATGTAAATATATCGTCAAAACCATTTTATATTATAGAGGAAAATATTCATCTTCCTAACTATAAAATAATAATACCATTTTCTGATATTCCTCTCGGCAGCTATGAGGTTTTCTATACCATTATCGACTGGACAGGAAATCCGGTGTCATCTGCAACTAGCCATGTCACAATTAAAAAGTCAGATTATCCACAGCCTGCGGTAATCGCTTCTTTAGAGGCAAAGATTTTGGCAAATGGTATGCCAGCCAATAATTACACTCCGAATTCTGTACTCATTATAGCTTTAGATGAAAAAAAGAAGATAGTACCCGGCGCATCAATACACATTGTCACCCATGACAATACGCATATTACGCCGTCTTCTGGTGTTACAAACCAGGATGGGCAGGTGGTTTTTTGTGCAACTTCTGATACTTGCGGTCTTTCTTCAATACAAGTTGTATCAGGAAATATCAAGGATAAAATTGAACTGTATTTTTCTCCGGTTAATGAAGCAATAGTAATAATAACTGGAAGTGAAAAAATTGGTGAAGAATACGAAACAATTACCATCCAAGTTTTCGATAAAAATACAACGGAACCAATTAAAAACTCTATTGTTCATTATAAAATAGACCAGGCTATAAGCATGAGTAACATATTAGAAATTTCTTTAAATCCCAAGACAATCCGGCCAATGATTACAGATGAAATAGGGCAATTCCAAATAAACCTGAAAGGTAAGTCAGGAGGAAATTGTATTATAAGGGTTACTGCCAACAATTATGTCGGAAGCATAAACTATACCATGGGAAAACAGTAAGGAGATATTAACGATGGCAACGAAAACACTTTATTTTACAGGTGTAGAAAATAATTGGCATGTATCGTATTACTTTCTGACGCAAGCTAGTTATGATTATACAGTGACATTATTAGATAAGGATACTGGACAGGTTTACGAGACTTGGAGCAAACCAGATGACCCATCTGGCGACCCTCACAGCACGGCAGGTATCATTCTCTTCACAGGCGCACCTGGAAAACTTATATGTACAGTTGATTGTCCCGAAAGCTCCAGGCTTGACGTTGACATGAGTAACAGTGATATAACTGCAAATGCGGGACAAATAACGCTAGGAAAGACCTATACCGCCGCCTTTGAGGATAACGGTGGCTCAATCGATTTTAATGACTTGTTTATCTCTATCGCAGGGTGGAAATACTACGAATAAGCTCAAGCAGTTATTTTGTCATCAGAGAAGATCTCTGGGATTCTCATCGTGGGGTATTATCCCCACGATTTCCTGTTAATTCCTGTGGTCCTTACTTAATCACCACGTCATCCTTAGACCAATTTTTGCACTCAGTTCATAGCTGTCTGCAAAATTATTCAGACTGGTGTTAACTGAAGTCTGGCCATAGACGAGAGAATTACCCTTATTCCAACTGTAGGAACCCCCGATGCCTGTTTCACCCCAAGTGCGATCATTCCCACCGTGGAAGGTTACATTAGCCACATCAACCGCGTCATTACTCCCTTGAAGTTCCTGACGAATGTTGAAAAGGCCGTAAAGATTAGCGGCTTTTTCATCCTTGCTCTGATCATTGCGCCACTTTTGGCTGTAGTCTAGTGTTGCGCCCAGGCGTAATTTCATGTTCCTGCTTTGATCAAAGCGGACTTTGGCACCAAATATGTCATGGAAGTTATTCATGTCGATGGAGGAGAACACGAGCTGCGCCTGCGGGGTCAGTGACCATTCTGGACTCAGGTCAAATTGTTGTCCTGCTTCCAGGCTCACCGCATATCCCAGAGCGGACTTATTATTCCCCAGTTGCCGGCTGGCAGTTTTTGAATTCAGGTCATTGCCAAAGTAGGTAATCTGAGCTAACCCGTCCAAATAAAACTGATTATTGCTGTACCATGTGCTTGTTGTGCCTATTGTGTAACCCTGCGCACGAATGTTACCTTCACCATGCACAGAGCCTGCATCAGCATTAATATTCGAATATTGCAGGAAAATACCGCCTGCCACTGAGCCTTGGTCATTTTCATAAAAGCGTCTGTCTATGCCGAGTTGAGCACGAGTCATGTTATAAGTGATAGCGCCAGCACCTGATGTAGAGACACGTGGCGATAATTTACCGTAAGAAGTGGTAATCCGTCCCCATACTCCATTGGGTATCTGGCTTGTACTCTCGTTGGTGTTGTACTCATTAGCAGCATTTCTGAAATCATCCATGTCAATCGGCTTGCTCTTGCGTCTGCCGATCCGGTCACGCAAGGACGCTGGCGTATTCAGCGTCTGTAAAACTCGTCCGTAAGCCTCGTAAACACTCACACCAGCCTGATAAAGCTGTGTCGGTTTAGCGTTGGGTTTTGAACTGATCAATAATGAGCGCAGATACCAGTTTCCATCCGCATTGTTAGTACCATTCTTATAAAGACGGTAGGCATAGGCACCAGCTACAACGGCAGGATCTCCTCTATAATTATAGTCGCCAACCAGATTGAAAATACCATTTGATGCCCCCTGGACATCAATAACCTTGATACCGTCAGTCGTCTGTGCCCCCGCTCCCCCGACGTTTTTGATCACAAGATGAGTTGAACCCGATGTGCTGCCTTTCACTACAAGTTTGTCAGTCTTTGAGTGATCCCCGCCCAACGCGGTTGATAAAGTCACTGTGCCGTTATTGCCCTTGTAATCACTTGCGATAGTCAGTGTACGCCCGACATGTTTGTTATCTCCGCCAACGAACACTCTGCCACTGTTATTCAAAGCGGAAATTGTTGTGTCATGGTTGAAATAAAGATTACCCGCATTATCAATATTACTGGTGATACTTCCCATTTTATTTCTGTCACCCAGACGTAACGCACTGCCGGATAATATCTTGACAGTACCGACATTCATGTCGTGGGTATAAGTAAGATCCAGATTTTCCGTTGCAGCCCCTTTTCCCCCTATGGTGACGACTGAATTTTGCAACCCGGACACATTGCCCTTCAGGATTGCATTTGGGCCAGACATATAAAGACTGGCGTTGCCAAGTTCCACATCGCCATCAATTTCGCCCGAATTGTGAATACCCTTAGTAATCGTTCCTTTATTACTAATAGCAAATTTGTTTCCCCGTATTATGCCTCCAACCGAATTCGTGATGGTATCGACAACGCTTTTATCGTCGATAGAAATTCCATTTCGCTTTCCATATAGTAAGGAAGCATTGGTAATCTGTTTTATCCTGGACGGTCTCATGCTGGAATCATCCAGTAGCGCCTCGCCTTGCCCGGCGACCTGAATTGCATCCTGCTCAGCCGTGATCCCTTTACTTCCGGACTGATTATAGAGATTTTCTAGGTATCCTCCATTTTGAATTAGAACACTGTGATTGGGTCCGGTCACTGTTCCATAATTATGGAAGGTGCCGGCATTAGAGCCTGAGTCGATAACAAGTGTTGCGAAAGTAGAGCCGATATTATTCTTCAGAGATTTCAGTATCCCACGATTATCAAGAGTCTTAAGTGTTGAAGATGTAACAGTTATCCCGTCAATCGATCCTTCTTTCCTATTTAGGAGGGTATTTACGCGCCCATATTGACTATTATTATTTGCTTGACTCGCCTGCTGGATCATTATTGAATTAAAGGATTCAGGTTCATCACTGGCTTTGATTATGCCAGAATTATCTAGCGTGTTTATTTGACCAGAAACCCATACGGCTCCGTTGACGCCACTTATGGTTCCGTAATTAAGTAGCTTTCCAACAGAACCACTGTAAGTTACTGTGACTCCACTACTTCCCTGTAAAACTCCATTATTCTCAATGCGTTCAACGGGAATTACTTGTGCCAGATTATTGTTAATGCCGACACTGACAGCACTGTATTTCAACCCGTAGCTATCTGAACCACTTGGTAGTCCTTTGGGAACATCAATTGATGCGTTCTTCTTGATAGTAAGATTTTCGCCATTTGAGAGATTACATGGTTCTGTCTCATTTCCAGAAATGGTGGTTTGCATATTCGAAGAACCGCATGATGAGACCGCTATTGCATCAACACTTATCACCAGTAAAGTCACCCTAAGAGCGATTGTAAATACAGCATGTCTGTATATCTTCATAAGAGGAACCCCTACCCCCTAAATAGCCTGATTTTCATTTAAATAATTAAGTGGAGCCTACTAGAATATTATTACTGTAGAATAAATTTAGGGGGTTGGTGAGCAACGGAACCATAATGGCGATTAAAGGATTAAATAGAGTAGCCAATATCATTAATCTCGCTGATATTCTTGTTTGCGATATTTTTGAGCAAATTTTGTAGCACTTTGATGAGAAAAAATCTTTACGTATCAGGATAATTATGGACGTCTTTGTAAACTTTCTCCGGTTATATTCTATTGTAAGAAGGCTACTTGCAAGCATCACAGCCATGACACAATACTTCTATTATTGACCTTGATGTACTCGTGGCGGGTCTGAATTTAGGAGGACAGAATTTTCAGGGATTCTAAGCCAGAACCCCTGTTATACGCTAAGACGATTTTTTCAGTACGGCCCAACCCTTCGCACCTCCATAATCATTCCCCCCCTTAAGCAATGAATACGTTGTCAGATACATCTGTGTTCTGCGTTTTGTTGACGCCATAACCTCGCTATTTCAATAGTATTCGTCAAGCTCTATTTATCTGTTTTTTAGTGTGTAATAATACTTATTATTTATTTATTGGAGGTCTACCAGCCTTTGGGCTATTTTTACGTATCTCTTCAAACAGCTCTAGGCGTTTACTTTCAGGTAAACGTTCCAGCGCTTCCAGTGCTGATCGGATAACTTCTGCTCGTGAAATACTTCCTTCATGCTGAAAACGGAGTGATTTTTCTAGGTCTTCTTCGGTTAATGTCAGATTAACACGAGTTACCGCAGAGGCTGAACCAGGTTTATGAGCGGCAGTACTAATGAACTGCCGCAATGTGGTTTCCTTATTCTCTGGAGTAATAATTTTTTTTGGTAGCTTAGCCATTATATATTCACTTTTTAGTGTGTAATATTACACATTATATTATTTCTAATTCATTTAACAGTATCTCTATCTCTCCGCGAGCTTTATTTCCGCCTTTGTCATTAAACTCATGCACTCCTTGCCCTGTGTTATAGGCGACTTTGTAAGCCTTTCGTGAATATATACGCTGGCGAGGAACGGGTAACCAGTCCGGATCATCATTAAGCATTTTTCGTAATTCTCCTGCGTCTCGGTCACGTGGATCTGTGACGCAGCGGTTAAGTACAATCCAGGGTTTCATTGTGGGATTGAGCGATGCTTGTGCTGTTTTCACATCCTCAACCATCCGTGAAAGGGTATTGATCTCTATCTGTGCCCCCGGCTCAATGAATGATAGCAGCACGTCAGCACAGGTTAGCGCTTTACGAAACTCCGCAGATTTTTTCCCTGGAGTATCCAACAGAACATAATCAAATTTTATAGCTAGCTTTTTGGCTCGTTCAGCTATGTCGGTGTAGCTCTCGAAATAGTTCACTTCTGGAGTGATACCAGCTTCCTGTCTTTCAGATACCCAGTCTTTAATGCTCTGTTGATCGTCGCATTCTAAGACCGCACATTTTTTTCCTATTTTGAGTAGGTAGGTCAGAATTGATACTAGGATAGTTGATTTTCCAACCCCTCCTTTGTGACTACCAAACACAATGATTTTTCCCATAATTCCTCCACTTATTAATAGTGTGTATCATTACACATTATTAATGAATTATATCAATTTCTATGGGATAATCAATGTTAATAGTGTGTATTATTACTTACTATTTTTATGAGCGGGAGCATTTGGGCAAGCGCGATGTTTATGATAATGTTCCATTTAACGCAATGAGTTTTACTAGATGGTGACTACAAAAATTAGTCGTTACATAAGGTCAGTAGGAAGTTATGGATATAATGCCTTCAACTGATTATCGGAAACTGATCCTTACTGGCTCTGATACACAACGCTTAAAATCTGATATGTTCAACATATCTATAGATATAAACTCTTTAATCATTACTATTGATCTGCCAGCAAATATCAAAAAACATAAGTAACAAAAAGGGGCTTACGCTCCTTTTTTTAGCTGTAACATTACGTTTTCCGTTGTTTTTAATACTGTTTCTAAAGCTCTTTCATATTGCAATATTCTTTTTTTAGCTAACATCAATTCTTCTTCTAATGGCGTATTGTCTTTTCTGTGCAACTTTAGAACTTCTTCAGCAAAAATATCATCATCTATGTAAAAGTAGCATGGAGGAACGTTTAGAATGGCTGCCATTTGACAAGCAGTATTGTAAGCCGGGGCAGTAATCCCACGCTCATATCTAGATATAGTTGCTTTAGCTACATCCTCATCTTCAAAGCCTAATTTTTCACCTAATTCTCGTTGAGAAAGTCCCTGTGCTATTCTGGACTCTGATAGTCGTTTTTTATTCATTGCATAAATCTTATGTTTAACTTGACTATTGTCTATCACTGTTACAGAATGAACACCAGAAACACAATTTGTTTACGTAAACTATAAGTGTTTCCTGTGTAGAGCTTTGGATAGAACCTGTATCTATGTTTGTAACATCAGGGAATAATACATACTGAATAATAACAAAAGAACGCTATCGCTACCTACACCCCTTCTATAAGGGGTTTTTTTTAAGGCTTATCATGAGTGAAATAAATTTTCATATTGATGATGTAATTAAAGAAAGAATAATGTCTCTATCATGGAAAGAAGACCAAATACCTACACTATATAAAAAAATCATAGATATTACTCATTCGTTTAACGAGTGTAGTAATGATATCTGCATAATATGTATACATATATTATATTCATCTATAAAGAGTGGAGTATTAGACGAAGAAAAAGAAACATGGGAAATGCTAAATGATGATGTGGCATATAAATTTGAAGTGATTGCATCTTATCTCATGCTGGATGCAAAAAATCGTGTTGAAGTAATAATGTTTAATAAATTCAATTTTATCGAATCAAAACTAAATTAAATTTTCTTTTTTCATAATTCGCTGCCTACGTTTAATAGGTAGCAGATTATATCTTATCATATATCTTCCTCTGCTAATACAAGGCAATATAAAAAATGATTTAAAATCAATTTATTACACCCTTTACGCACTTATGGCAAGATCTTTGGTGCTCCGATAAGGATTTAACCGAATGCCATTGCTAAGCCAGAACCGTCCAAAATGTTGCTACATTTATCATCAACTGATTCAAATCGTGTTATTATATTGAAGTTTCTCTATTTTCACTTCGCCTATCTTTATTATGACCATAAAGCATAGAATTAATAAGGGTAACAATATGACCATTTATATTAAAGGACTTACTACTAATAGATACCAGTTTGCTCGCGGCCCTATAACCCAAGAAATCAAAGAAAAATTAATTGGTATGATCAAGAATTCATAGGAAAAACATGAGTTACTTGCTGAGGATATAATAGAAATTATATCAGTTGCTCGATACGATCCTGACGGCTTTCGGGCGGTGAATAAATCTCTAGATAGCCTTAAAGGTGCCTACGATTTAACGGATTAGTGTATTTATGGGTGAACATAACCTAAAACTTAGCCATTGATTAATTACTTCTTTTACTCACTCGCGTGACTGTTTGGTCAGAAACACCAACAAGACGGGCTGTTTCGCTGATAGACTTACCTTGAAGCCGAGTGTGCACCAAAGTGTGCAATTTGCAGTAGTCGACTGCACGGAATATCAGGAGCACTACTCAGCATTTGCAGCCCTTACTCTCAGGATCGTTTGTCTTGTCGTATTAAATTCACGAGCGACTGCACTAACACTATTTCCTGTTCTCAAACGCTCGATCACTACTTTTTGTTGTTCCTTATTCAGTATAGGGGGACGACCAAATCGTTTTCCTGCTGCTTTAGCCCGCATGATACCTGAATGAGTGCGCTCAATGAGCAGATCACGTTCAAATTCAGCCACCGCCGCAATAACCTGCATCGTCATTTTTCCTGCCGAACTGGTCAGATCCACACCGCCAAGTGCCAGACAGTGAACCCGGATTTCTCTGTTTTCCAAATCTTCGACTGTTCTCCTGATATCCATTGCATTGCGTCCTAACCGATCAAGTCGTGTCACAACCAAAATATCGCCGGCTTCCATCCTATCCAGCAATCGATTAAAACCGGGCCGTTCATAAGCTGTTACCGAACCACTGATACTTTCTTCCATTACACGATGTTCCTGGATATTAAATCCCGCCATTTTGATCTCCCGGCGTTGGTTTTCCGTTGATTGTTCCAAAGTAGAAACACGACAGTAGGCAAAAACCCGCGACATTATATATTTTCCTGTCCGAAAAGGATGTACGAATTATAGCAGGTGTACGATAAAAAATTAACTAACTTTCGGACATGTGGCAGCAAGCATGTCCGAAAATGAACAGTTTCGGACAAATAATATCCGTGCAATCGCCTTCTGAAAATGAATATATACATATGAATATGTTCGCGTTGTCACTTGTCGGGGGTGGTAATCCTGGGAGATTGAAACAGATATGGGATGAATATCTTTCAGCTCAGATGGAAGTTACGGCAGAACCAATAGCTGAACTGCCACTTGAAGTAGCTGAAGAAGTTAAAACAGTATCGTCAGCGTTGGCTGAACGTATCAATCAGCTTGCTACAAAGCTGAATGACAAGGCCGTAAAAGCAGCAGAACGGCGGGTTTCCGAAGTTACTCGCGCAGCAGATGAACAGACTGCGCAGGCTGAACGGGAGTTGGCCGATGCCGCACAGACCGTGGATGCTCTAGAAGAACAGCTAGATGTATTGCGTAAGAAATATAATATCACTCTGGCCGCGTTAGATAACAGCAAGGAAAAAGAACAGACTCAAGCTGTAGAGTTAGCTCAATTACATGAACGTCTGGCCGCTATAGAGAAACAACTTACGGAATCCGAAAAAGTAAATAAAGAAGCAATAGAGCAACACCGACAACAGTTGGTTGATATGCAAAAAAGGCTTGATGCCGCCGACAAGGCAGTTATCAGTGCAGCAGAAAAAGCAGAAAACACGGTTATGGCCATAACTGAAAAACACAGCGGGGAGTTGAAAACTCGACAAAACGCATTGGATAAAGCTCTTAGGGATGTCGCAGATGTACGTGAAGCAAAAGCTGCGCTAGCTGGAGAAGTTAAGGCATTGAAAGAACAAAACAGCAAACTAGCTACTTTGTTGACTAGGGGAGCTGAACAGGTTGTACAGGAGAAAAAGAAAAAATAATGTTATCCGAGTAATAATACGAAAAAGCGTCGATAAAAAGTCATGTTGATAGTATAAATATCGATATTTATACTATCAACATAATTCTACCAATCAGTGAATTCTCATTTATCCACTTTTTCGAATTAGATTAATTGAAAATGAAAAATTTACCTCTAATATCTGGATGAGAAAACAACAATGGGGGATATCCAGCGCATTATCAAAAGCGTGCTGCCGGAAGAATTTACACCAGAATTCGACCAAAACGCCCTGATTGATGCTATAAGTCAATTGGCAAAGGGAACAAAGGAAACTTTCGCGCGTGTTTCTCCGGTTGCAGATCAGGGGGATAAACCCCCCTGTACGTCATTCATTAGCGGAAGAGAAGGGCGATAAAAATGAAGAAATCACGCGAAAAAACAGTAATAACATGTTCCCGGAATAACGGGAGCTGAGCATGAAAGAGATTAAGGTGTGGAAAAATTGCCAATGAAGCAGATTTATTACGATGAAGGTTTTAGTGGTAACAATAAGTATACGTTTGAAGTCTATCAGCGTGAGGATGGTACATATTTGGCTCTGTCACGCCGTTGGAACCGAAAACTTAATCTGGTTCAGGACGAAACTCAGTTTGAAGCCACAACACGGGAAGCCTTGCGCGAGCAAAATTACCCGCGTACCCGTCAGGTTAAAATCTTCCTGAATTCTGATTTCTGGAGCCAGCAAAATGAACAGAGTTAAAATTGTCTCCGAAGTCCCTAACCCAAAAACAATCGAGCTGTTGCGAAAAAAAATGAGCCTCACTCAGACTGAATTGGGCGAAATTATGGGGCTGACATTACGGGCATGGCAGAAGAAAGAGGCCGCAGGTGAAAATGTACATCACATGAATGCTACTAAATTGGTGCCCGGTGAGTACAATTTTTTGCTATTAATGGCTGACTTGCATCCCTATTATCAGTTAACAGAGCCTTTTGATGCCCAAAAAATGGTAATGGGATCATCTACAGCAGAAGAAGTGAAATATTTTCGGACGGTATTAGGGCTGACAACCTCTGAGATGGCTAAGTTGATGGGATATTCTCTATCAACCTGGCTTGGCAAGGAATATCCTAAAAAAGATCTCAAAAAATTAAAACGGGCCGAGTACAATTTCTTGTTGCTACTTACCGAAGAACATCCCAACATGAAAATGATAAGAGGCGTTGGGAAAGATTTAAAGCAATACCATTCTAAGACGTTAACAGCGGCTGAATACCATTTGCTGTTATTAATCTCCGACCTGCATCCTTATTATCGGTTAGAAGAACCGTTTGAAATAACGAATCTGATTAAAGATATGCCAGAAGAACTGCCTATTGAAGCGCTCAGAAATACCTTGCAGTTAACACAGAGTGATATAGCGAATCTCACGGAATATACTGTGGCGACTTGGCAGGCAAAAGAAAAAGAGCAGGCAACCATTGCGGATATCAAATTAAGGACAGAAGAATATAATTACCTGCTACTGCTTGCCGGAAAGCATCCGAATATGAAGATGTTACACATGGCACCGAAAATTGCTTCTTAATGGAGCATGGCGCACCAAAGGCATTTTCCCCAAAAAAGCCGGGCAAAATGTCGCCTGGACTACGCTAATCGCCCAAAATGCCGGGCGATAAGCTCCGCAGAGCCACTGTGTGTCTCTGTCCTGCCGGATACCAAGCGATGCGTAAAACCGAATAATCAGAGTTAGCTTCTGTAATTGCCTATATGGTCTTTAAAAAATAGAACCAGTCGGGTAAGTGGTTGCGCCCACTACGTGTTCACAACCACGTTGATCAAGTGTTTTTTATCGGTGAGTTGTCAATCACTAAATCGGAACCCTAAAGGGTGCCCCCGATTTAGCGTTTGACAAGGCTGGCTAAGGTGATTTTTAGTGCGTTGCCAGAGCCTTATAGAAATTCGGATCATTTTGAATAATCGCTAAAACTTTTGCAGCCAGACCGGTCGGATTTCGCCGTTTCTGTTCCCAGCTTTTAATTGTATCAATGCTAGTACCTAGCGCCTCGGCCATTTCTGCCTGAGAAATGTTAAGCTGGGTGCGTATAGCTTTAACGTCGGCAACTTCGTAGCGAGTCACACGCGCAGCCTCTTTATGGCCTTTTTTAATTTCAACGGCTTCCTCTAGGGAAGCTTTTAACTCGTTAAAAAAGCTCATTTTACACCTCATCTTTCAGTAATTTTGCCAGTTTTTTTAATTCTGCTTTTTCTGCATCGGTTAAGCTATCTTTTTTGCTTTTGGGATAAGCCATCACTAGATAAATAAAATCTTCTGTTGCTAGAAAATAGATAACTCTGGTACTTCCACTTTTTCCTTGTGAACCTGTAGCCATTCTGATCTTACGCAATCCTCCCGTGCCCGATATAATATCGCCTTTGTCCGGGGATTCGATCAACTCTCGTTGTAGTTTTTGCAGCTCGTCATCAGTAGCAAGCTCTTTTATCTGCCGGGTAAACAGACTGGTTTCAATAAATTCTATCGCATGAGCCACAGGCAAATCTCCTTTTTGTTAGAGTACATTGTACTCTTTTTGGACGAAAATTACCAGCCTGAGAGAGAAATTTATTTATATTAATGTTGATGATGTGTTCATTTTTACTTTAAAAAATGGAATTTATTCAATCGGCTATAAACATAAATTTTATTTTAATTGTATTGATAGTTTATCTATTTGGTCGTATAATGTGTTTATTGAAACGGCAATCGGCCTGTTTCGCGGTAACGCCCCGTTTGGCGTAGGAGTAAACAAAATGAATGATTCTCAAAAATGGCAAGAAACCGAATTCGCCGCTTTAATGACAAGCACAGGCTTTAAACTCCAACATATCGAGGGCAATAATGTTTGTTGTTCTGAGCATGTGTATATTGTGGGGGAAAAGGGCGGTCTGTTTAAAGATGGTATATGTCAGATTAAGTTAGGCAAAGTAGCGTCTGCATTAGTTCAGGTTACGGAAAAATTACGGATTGGATGGCTCAATAAAATGGCAAAGGGTGATGAATCTAATGCTTATGAACTCTATCAGCAAGCGCGAAAAGAGCGTTATTCAGAGCTTGCTGATAAAGCCAGAAATCAGGGACGGGCAGCACTGAAACAAGCCAGAGATATTATGAGCTTTATTCCCCCAGGACAACCTATTTTAGTTGGTCATCACAGTGAGCGCCGCCACCGTCGAGATCTCGAAAAAATTGAACGCCTTGAAAGAAAAGCGTATTCTGAATGTGAGGGCAAGGCGAGCTATTATGAAACAAAGGCCGAAAATGTCGGCAATGGTGGCGTTTCAGGTGATGATCCTGATGCTGTCTGGAAATTGACACAAGAACTTAAAGAGTTAATTGCAAATCAGGAATTGATGAAATCATGCAATAAAGTGATAAAGAAATACAGTGATGAAGAAAAAAGAAAAAATGAATTGAAAATATTAGGGCTGACAGATAAAAAAATTCATCATTTGCTTTATCAGGGATTAGGGGGTTGGGTTGGCTTTGAACCTTTTAAATTAACCAATAATAACGCCAGAATAAAAAGAGTAATTAGACGTATTAATGAAATTAAAACCATAAAAGAGC